>CAYWNG010000029.1:0-21169 GCA_964458685.1 uncultured Pirellulaceae bacterium | reverse complement strand
CTTTCTTGATCAAGTCAAAACGATCTTCCATTGGCGACTGTGCATTCTTGCTTATGACGCAAACGATTCCGTCGGGAATACCGAAACCAAACATAAAGTAAGTAGAAAGTACCAGCCCCAAAAGCATGAAGTACCAGCCCGCTTCATCTTTGGGCAAAACATTGGTCACAATCGCAACGGTCAAGAACTGGATTGCAATGGACGAGTATCGGAAGATAAGTGAAGCAAACGCGGCCATAGTTGGTTAGTGCACAAGTTCCTGTTTGACAACTTCCTGCTTCTCGTCGACTTGTGACTCACACATGTGCCTGCAAATCAAAGCAGTGTGTTCATTCCAGGAAAGGTTTCCAACAACCCAGTTTTTTGCAGCCTTGCCCAGCGTTGTGATTAGTTGCCTATCTTTGTAAAGCACTCTAAGCGAATTCTCGATCTCGTCTACGCTATTCCCGTCTATGATTAGGCCAGTTTTTTGATCATCCACAAAGTCACTCGCCCCCCCGTGTTTTCCTGCGATAACGGCCAACCCCCAATCCATCGCTTCGGCAATGACCAGCCCAAATCCCTCTACGTCGCGACCGCCATGGAGAGAAATGTGTGGATGCAGGAAGATCTTCGCCTTCGAGTAAAGAAAGGCTTTGTCGTCGTTAGAAACTCGCCCAGCAAACACTACGGAGCCGCTTTTGCAGATTCGATTTGCCAACTCCTTCAGCGCTTCCATTTCTGCACCTTCGCCCGCAATGACATACTTTACGTCGGCGTCAGGTTCCTTTTCTTGAAACTTTGCGAAAGCCTTGATGGCTGAACTCAGGTTCTTTCGTTCCACCAATCGACTCAACGACAATAGCAAAAGCTCGCACTGCAATTGATCTTCGAGCGTCGAGCTTGCTGGGGCTGGCCTTTTGTCCGCAATGCCATTCCAGTTTCGATATGCTCGGACATTCTGAGGAATCAATTCGAGTTTTATTGCTTCACGCAGCGTAAAGTCGCTGACTGCAAAAATGCAATTCACTCGACGAAGTACGGATCGCATTAGCCATGCCAACAATCCTATGGGCATCAAGATCTCTCGTCCATGGATAGTGACTCCGATTGGACACCGCACGTTTCCTAGCAGTAGGGGCAAAGCGACCCGCCAAGTGGTTGCGTAAGCGAAGGAGAATTTCCCCCGTTTCTTGAGTCCCAAAACAATCGACCACATCTTCAGGAAGACCAGCCACTGCGGACCAGGCCCTACGTTCACGACCGCTACAGCCCCACGCCTCCTCAATCCTGAGGGGCCTGTATGTTGTGTAACAACAAATGTCCTAAATCCGTACTTAGGAAGTCTTGAAGCCAACTCAAAACTGTACTGTTCCACACCACCCAAATCAGGTGGATAGCCTTTCGCGAGAAAGAGCACTCGGTTAGTTCGACCCGCTCCTGAATTACTTGAGGGCTTCAAAGAAGTTCGCCTCCAGTTTTAGGAAATGCGATTCCCAAGTCCAGTGCTCTTCCGCATACTTGCGCGCGTTTTGGCGAAATGACACGCTACTCTCTGGATTCTGCAGCAGGTTGACAACCGCGTCGCAAATTTCCGCTGGTGAATCCAAGATTAAGAGCGCATCCTGAGGAGCATTGACACCTTCGTTGGCGACGGTAGTGGCAACCACCATCGCCCCAGAGGCTAGGTACTCGACAAGTTTGTTTTGCATGCCACCTGCGGCTTGCATTGGGTTAATGCACACTGAGGCAGAGCGAATGTAGCTTCCCACATCCTCTACTGTTCCTGTGACTTCGACGCCTTCACTTTTTGCCAGCTCCAAGACTTCAGGACTTGGATCCCGTCCAACGACCATCAACGTTGCCGTAGGAACCCGTTTCTTGATGTCCCGCCAACAGTTTTCAAAAAACCATGCGATCGCTTCGATATTTGGTCGATAGCCCATGTTTCCTGAAAACACGATGCGACCTTCAACAACATCTTCAGGAACCGAAATGCGGAATTTTCTTATATCCGTTCCATGCGCGTTGTAAACCACATTGTTGATTAGCGGGTTGGAACTGGCTCTGCATGCTGACTTAACTGCTTCAACATCCTTAGCGCCGATCAAGCAGGTTTTGGTAAACCACTGCCAAACACTTCCTTCATAGCGTGCAAGGAGCTTTTGCTCTAATCGGTATACCAATCGGCGCAGTAGCGACTTTTCATTACCTGCCATTCTGCCGACATTGAGATACTGAGAAAGTTGCAGTGCCAGGAAACTCGCGCATTTGCGACCATTGATCAGAGTCGCTTGGTTGGGTGCAAATAGTCTTGGAATGGCTTGGGCTGATCGAATGTAGTAAGTGTAGACGATGTCATACTTGCCACTCTCAATTTCGCGTGCGACAGTACGATCTAGCTCACGGTTGCCAAAGTATCCAACTTGCGCGGGGGTGGCAGCAAACAGGCCTCGAATGATCCCCACAACACTGCGGAGCTTTGATTGACGAAACAACTGAACTGAGGCGCATTTATCGCTAAGCCATTCTGATTGCAAAGCAGACATATGTCCCCCGCAATCCAGCGAGTAGAAATCGATTGAGTGGCCGCGTGCACTTAAGAAAGAAATCAAGTGAGCCACAGTTAGTTGGTCACCGCGCATCAGGGGAAAAGGTATGCGCGAGTAGACAAACGCGATTCGAAGTGCTGTTTCACTTTCTTCTACCAACATTTCGGCTGGCAGCGCATCGTCTTTATCTCCAGTTTGCCTCAGGTCGCGACTCGATCTAAGCTCAGATAATGCAGTGCTCATAGGGTCACATCCTCTTATAACCGCTCAATGCTCACATGTGATGCACATCGCTTGGATAGTCGCTCATCGACAGAGCCTCGAACGTCAATCAAACGATCAAACGAAAGCGACTCTATTTCCTCCACGCTCTTGAGCAAATTCTCTAGGTCTGGAATCGACTGAATTGCGAAAGTGAGATTCTGCCCGATGAGACCGCTAACGGTCACGTTTGGATCGTAAACAGATACCCGAAAGCCCGCTTCGACGAGATGCTCTACAAGGTCAACGAAAGGACTCTCTCTGAGGTCGTCCGTGTTCGCTTTAAACGACAGGCCATTCACAAGTACCGAAGCGCCGGGCGCAAGTCCACTCGTAGCCTTCGCGAAACAAAATGACTTGTGCGAGTCATTGCTTCTAAGTATTGCGTCAACGATCGGAGTTTGCACATGGCAACGGGCGGCTAGACTTGTGAATGCCCGGACATCCTTGGGCAAGCAAGATCCACCAAACGCCGCTCCTGGCCTCAAGTACTTCTTGGAAATATTTAGTTTCGTATCGGCGACAAAGATCTCATGAACCTTCGAAACATCAATCCCAGAAGAAGCGCAAAGTCGTCCCATCTCGTTGGCATATGCGGTCTTAAGAGCATGGTAGGTATTGTCAAGCAGTTTGATGACCTCAGCCTCCTTGAATTGAACATTGAAATACGGTGCATCGATATCCCTATAAATCTGTCGAAGTGTCGTATTTTCAGCTCCATCATGAGTTCCCACAACAATTCTGGACGGAGCGAAATAATCTTCAATGGCTGTCGCCTCTCGCAGAAATTCCGGATTGTAGACAACATCAATTACACTTTGCTTAGCATAGGCGCTGATGATAGGCAGGACAAGTTTCTCCATCGTTCCCGGAATGACTGTGCTCCGATAACATACCGTCAAGTTGTGTTTCGAGCCTTGCGGAAATGCTTCAGCGATCTGCCGAGTCACTTCTGCGATAAAGTTCATGTTGTGTGAACCAGTCGAAGAACTGGGCGTCCCTACACACACGAATGCCAACTCGTTGTCCGCAAAATCATCGGGGATTCTTGAGGCCACTTTAAAGGCACCGCTTCCTTGTCCCTGCAAAAGAAGTTGCTCTACTCCTGGCTCGAAAATAGGGCATTTGCCGCGTTGGAGTGTCTCGACCTTCTTTTCACTTGCGTCGATTCCCAAAACCGAATGCCCAGCCTTCAACAAGCAAGCAGCACCGGTCAGACCAACGTAACCAAGTCCAAAAATTGCTATTCTCATACATTGTCCAAGGCAACTTGGTATTAATCTAAGGAGTGTGGTCGCGTTCCATCAATACGCGCCTTCGCACTTCAATACAGTCTTTACTGTGCGAAGGAGGATGTAGTAGTCCAGCCATGGGGACCAATTGTGTACATAGTAAGAGTCATACTTCAGCCGTTCCGCATATGTCGTATTGTTTCGACCGGAAATCTGCCATAGTCCCGTGATTCCGGGGACAACTCGCAAATAGCTCGCAAAGCAGGTGCCGTACTTAGCAATTTCACTGTTCACAATTGGCCGCGGGCCGACGAGACTCATGTGTCCCGCCAACACGTTAAAAAGTTGCGGCAGTTCATCCAAGCTGGTTTTGCGGAGTATTCTGCCAACGCGAGTGATCCGAGGATCGTTCTTTAGTTTTTGATTCAGTTCCCATTCTTCTTGAAGTTCCGGATGCGCGTACAAGTAATCTTCGAGGACCTTGTCGGCATTCTTCACCATCGTCCGAAATTTCCATGCTTTGAAGGACCGGCCACGGTATCCAATTCGGGAATGACCATAAATCACAGGCCCTTCGGAAGTTAACCACACGGCAAAGGCCACTGCTAGAAATACTGGAACGAGAGCAAATATCAAGGTGGCTGTCACTAGGATGTCCAGGGCGCGCTTTACCATGCGTCGGCCTGGCATTAGGAGGGCATCTTCGATCTTGAACCCATCGCAAATTCCCCACGAGACAACCGAAGCGCCAATTTTTAGCGAGGATGGTTCGGGGTTCACATAAACGACTTGAGGGAAAGCTGACTCGAACTCGGTACCATGTTGAGCCCATGATTCGTCTTCCGCTGGACCAGCAACGACGAGAAGAAATACACCTTCAGCCCTAGCCTTCGCGACCATTTCCTCTGGCGTATCAAGGCGGGGAACTCCGTCACAAAAAGCACTCAAGGCACCCCTGTTCGAAGTGCTATAGTTCTTCGGGCTTTTCCAGTTCTCGTGAGGAGGATGTAGACGGCCGACGGGATGCATCCTGGCCCAACCGAAGCGATTGAGCTCTTTCTGAGCCTCATAGATTCGATGTAATTCACCGAAGTAAAGAAAGGGAATGTTTAGTTTTAGTTTCAATGCAATTGATTTAGACAATCCACGAAGCGGTGGGATCAACGCCAACTGAAGTGGATAGGAGACTGCCAATGCAATCGCGTAGTGTGAGTACCATTTTGAAATAACCAGCAGTCCGAACGCCACAAGCAGGTTTGCCAGGTTCACTGCTCGAAAGAGTAACTGCAACTCTTTGGCCGGATGCATGCCAACGCCTGGGTATAGGCCAATGGTCGTACAAACCACCAAAAAAGCCGTCTGAACCCCCAGCGTGAACGGAAGAAAATGATTAGCTACCGGGGCGTACATGGCCGAAACGACCAAATGAGCAATCCAAAGTGCCGCCTGAATAGCGATACTGTCTGCTGCCAACTGGGGGGCTGAGGCTCGTATTAGTTGCCGCGCAAAGCGGTGGTCTAAATAAAGCGGCTCAATGCGCTCCGTTGTTGTGGTATGACTCGGCGCACGACTAGCTGGTCGAATTATTGTGGTAGACATGATGAATCATCAGGAAGATCTGACAGACTGATCTGAAGGTAAACTCAGACAAGTCCGTTTGTGGGCTCAAATAGACCTGAGCCTGATGATAACTAGAATGAAACTTGATTCAAGTTAATGTCCTGTTCGACAGGTCTCGAGGAGCGAACCATGTTAGGGTTGCCCCTATTCTGTGGATTATGAGGCCTCCCTGTTCGGGATTAACGGCGCATAAGATTCCATCGGGCATTTGCAAAAAAAATGTGAAATTTCAAAAAATTCACTTGGCGAGAGCATTCTGGCCTGCACTCGACGGTGCGGGCATAGCCTTGGCAGGAGGTATTTCTTTCGACGACGCAGCGCCGCCAGCGAACCGTTGTTCGCTAAAAGAGAAGTTTGTCCAATTCCCAGGACTGAGGTTTGCGAGGTTTCGGGCGTCTCTCCCCAACGCTTTTTGAAGTTACGCTTTTTCTGGGATTTCGGGCCGAAGGCCCAGCGATTTACATAGCCCAGCCCAACAGCGATCTGGGATTGAGCCAAAAGCGCAACTTCAAAACTAACGCTTGGGGTTGGGTAGTTTTCGTATTGAACGAACTTGTGCGACCATTTCCGTCTCGCTGCTTCGCATCGGATAATCGAGCTTACTTGTCCTTTGAGCCCGTTCAAGTTGCACGGCCTTCGTCGTGTTAGTGAGTCGTGTTAGGGACATACACAATCGTGAAACTTGAATGGGCTTCTCGCGCCTTCTTGTTCTTATTGGACTCTGTTAATCGCTGTTAAACGCTGTTAATCGATGTTCTTTGTCAGATTGATGTTGAAGAAGTTCAACATGGCATTGGCTGCAGTCTCTCCTGGCTTGTAGTACATCATGATGTAGTCGCCAGCCATGACTTTGATTCGCTCTTTAGGATCTCGAGTGGCAAGGTTCAAGTTAACCCGAATCGGCAACTGCTGTCCGTTGGGAAGCTTGCGGAGTATCAAGACTCGGGTCGGAGGGATGATATTACCCAGACCTGCACCGGCCCGGAGAACTGCGACGGATGATGTTCCGCCAAGTCCTCCGACACTGCCGTTGGCTATGGCGATGGCTTCGATGATATCCAAATCCTCGTCGCGTGGCAGTGGAATTTGTCCGCCAGGCAGCAATCCACCGGTGTAAAAGTATTCATCTTTCCTTTGTTCGACGAAGACAATGTCTCCGTCGTGAAGAGTCACATCTTCGTCGGTGAACGGAATGGGTTCACCACCGCAGACCTTCAGAGGAATCCGAACAGCTTTCACGTGAGGAGGCAACTTTTGGATGGCCGCCAAGGGCTCCACGTTGCCGTTTACTATCTGATCAATTTGCGGTTGGTCAGGTTCGGTGATGGTAGACTTCCTAAGGACCCAGATGTCATTGTGTGCGTCCACACCTGGCAGTCCACCACTGGCCGCTAGCGCGTGAAGAACGTCGCTATCCTTGGCTGGCAAGTCAATCAATACTCCGCTACCGCGCTTGTGAAGTATTGTTGAACCCTTCTGAATGACTGCAGCGGATTCCAGCGAAGCATCTTCTCTCAACACCACCACGCGATTCACACGACTCTTCAGAAGGCTGATGCTGACCTGCGTCGTGTCACGCTTCAAAATGTCTTTCTTGACAAACTCGGCCATGATCTTCTGCGAGGCTGTTTGAAGCGTAAGGCCACGAACGAGAACAGGTGCTATTTCGGGTAGTTGAATCGTGCCATCAGCTTGAATATGGAACGGAAAGCCGAAGTTAGGCGCGTTCACTTGTCCTAGCGCTGGATAATAATCGCGATTTATCGGTTGATTCGCAGTGATCAAAGGTGGAGGTATTTCTTGCGTCGGTGGTAGGATGCCTTGAATAGTGATCGCAACGACATCACCGCTATCCAACAGGTGATCTTTCCCGCTGGAACTGGACAGCAGTTGAAAATTCACTGGATGAAGATTGCATTTCGAGGGTGCCTGGAACTGATGAGGCAACCGCGAAGCGGGGACCGCGTGCTGAGTAAATGTCACGCAGCCCGAGTTCCCCAACAAAGTGGCAGCGATTCCAATAAATACGAGCCATTTCAGGCGCAAGACTGCTGTGTTGATTTTCATATTGTCCCTCCCTGGCACGCATTGAGTACTCCATCCGTGGAGTCGCGTGCAAAGTTGTCCTATCTCTTGTTGGGCGAAAGAAATCTTACTTCTATAACTTCCTATTGACCGTCTTTGTTTCCATAACCACCAATCAGTCGTGGTTGGTTACTAAACGAGATTGGGAAGATGATCTGCGCTGCGGGTTCAATCTGGGTTGCCTCGACGGGATCAGCAGCCTTTACTGGCGAAGGCAGTTCTGGATGCACGTGATCCGGTTTAGGGATGCTTGGTGGAGCTGGTATTGCCGGCGAATCGGTTATGGTAGGAAGCTCTACCGGTAGCTCACTCGCCGCGTGAATATCCACGGGACCATACTGTGTCGCGGTTTCCGAAACGCCGGAATCAAGTCCTGGTTCACAGCGACAGTTGCCGGGCGAATAGCAAGCGCCACATCCAGTCTTGTTCACTACCGGCGCACATGGACTCACCGGAACCTCGGCCGAGCCAGCGTCGCTGCTAGACTGAGCTGAAGCGA
Source organism: uncultured Pirellulaceae bacterium (assembly GCA_964458685.1). Taxonomy (GTDB): domain Bacteria; phylum Planctomycetota; class Planctomycetia; order Pirellulales; family Pirellulaceae; genus Aureliella. Next base: position 12,941 of record CAYWNG010000029.1, on the reverse strand, counting down.
TGCCGTGTTGATATCCGCGGAACCATTCCTGAACGCAAGCTTGACCTTCGCAGGTTTGATAACGCGCCGACCAATACTTAGGCGGAGCGACCGGCGGAAGGCGACAGTCCTTGTTCGTTGCGGTATCGTAGTACCCCTTCTTGAACCCAGCCTCAAAATCGGCTGACAGACTTTTCCGCGCCTCTGGCGAAAATGTACACTTCCACGCTTCTGCTGCTCGCGATTTATTCGCGTAGCAGAATTGCCAGTCCTGAAGAGTAGCCACAGAAGCACAGCCACTCATCGAGACGCTGGCGATGACAAGCAAGCAGGCTTGAACTGAAGGCGATTTTAAGTTCACATGCATGACGTCGTCCTAACGCTCAGCAGGCAAGTTGAGTACTGCAATCGCGTTGCGAGCGACGAGTGCAGTTTCCGAGCTCCGTCTCGGTTATGTGCCCCTTACTTCGGCCTATGCAGTCATTCGAACTGAGCGGATTTTGTTTTGCCAGCAACACCGTTCCAGCAGTCAGATGCGTTGCTAGCGGCGAATTCGGATAATCGCTAGCCTTTCACATTCACGTTGTGAGTGGGAGCAATTGTTCGGATCGTGAGGTTTATTCGGGCACTTCTCGGGGCACTTCTCAGGGAACTTCAGTGAACCTCAGGAAGCCGCAGGCTCAGGGGGCTCAGGGTGGGGCAATTGATGGAGGCTCCGTAGACGGTCATTTTTTAGATGCTCCCTGACGACAGGGGTTTGGGGCGACTGAAGCCGATCGTCGCGATGAGGCTGTTTTTCAATCGCGGTCGCGACGCGGGATTCTGGTCCTAGCTCTTGAGCGAAACCATGCGTGGGTTAGACGAGGATTCCGAGTTCTTGTGTTTCTTTTGGGCGGATTGTGGTTCCGCTCTGTATCCGACTCGAGTCTTAAGCTGATGGAATCGACCACACAATCCTCACAATCGTCAGAATTCTTCTGTTGGACTGGGGATAACCATTGCATTGCTTCGTTCGCAGGAGCCAGCCCAAGCGTTGTAAACAAACAAATTCTAGGATGTTGCACGGCCGTAGCAACACGGCCCCATTGCGAGTATCCAGCCAACGAAATCCGAGGATTTAAGATGACTGCTTCGTTTACACGGCTTGAGTCTAATGTACGCGGCTACGCTCGACTTTTCCCAACGGTATTTAAGAGTGCGTCGGGGTCGACGATCCAAGACGCGCAAGGGAATTGCTTCATCGACTTCTTTTGTGGCGCTGGATCGCTGAACTATGGCCACAACAATCCGCGAGCGAAAGCCGCGTTGCTGGAGTACATCATGGCCGATGGCATCCAGCATTCTCTAGACACGATGACCGAGTCAAAGCAAAGGTTTCTTGAAGCTTTCGAACGTCTGATTCTGAAACCGCGTAATCTGAACTACAGAGTTCAATTTACGGGGCCGACAGGCACAAATGCCGTTGAAGCTGCGATTAAACTAGCTCGAAAACAGACTCAGCGATCCCACGTGGTGGCATTCACAAACGCTTATCACGGCCACTCTCTTGGTTCGCTCTCACTGACAGGCAATCAATACTACCACAGTGAGTTTTATGGCTCGCACAACAACGTCTCGCACTTGCCTTACGATGGGTATCTTGGGTCTTTAGACACATCCGCGTTGCTAGAAAAAATGCTGCGAGACGGCAGCAGCGGGTTGCCACTGCCTGCCGCGGTGATTCTTGAAACAGTCCAAGGCGAAGGTGGCGTCAACGTGGCCAGCAACCCGTGGCTGAAGCGCATTGAATCGATTTGCCGTAAACACGACATTCGTTTGATTGTGGATGACATTCAATCCGGCAATGGACGCACTGGTAAGTTCTTCAGCTTCGAGCATTCCGGCATAACGCCTGACATCGTTTGTGTTTCGAAGTCCGTTGGCGGGGGACTGCCAATGTCGATTGTTCTGATTCGTCCTGAACTCGATACATGGCAGCCCGGCGAGCATACCGGTACATTTCGAGGCAACAACCTTGCGTTCGTCGCTGCTGCGGCCGTTTTAGAATACTGGTCTGACCCAAACTTTGAACTTTCACTCGAGTTAAGAAGCAACGCGATCCGTCATCGACTGGAAAGCATCGTCTCGCGATACCCGAATCGAGGCTTCTCGGTGCGCGGTCGCGGCTTGATGTATGGTCTAGATGTTGTCGACGGAAAGCTTGCTCGTCAAGTCATCGATCGTTCGTTCGAGTCGGGGCTGATGCTTGAAGCAAGCGGGGCTACCGACCAAGTGCTAAAGTTCATGCCAGCTTTGACAATCGACATGAGTCTGCTCGAGAAAGGCCTTGATATCTTCGAAGCGGTGTTTGACTGGACCCTTCAAGAAGAAGTTGCCGTATCCTTGCCAGAAGTATTGCTGCCCCCAGTCTCAACACCCTTCCTCGCAACCACAGTCACTCTATCGTGAGTCAATACACAACCCTACTGGAACAACCAACAATCCACTCTGGACGCGAACTCGAATCCATCGTTTACGGATGGCAGAGACAGCTCGCATGCAGCCCAGACTCTACCGCAATCGTCAGCGAGGGCGACCAGTGGTCATATAGCGAAGTGGAATCGCTGGTCGACACGATCGCGAATCGCTTGATTTCTGCCGGTATCGGCCCCAACGATCGCGTCGGTTTATGTGTGGATAGATCCGTTGAAGCGATCGCTTCGATGCTGGCTGTATTCAAGATCAAGGCTGTCTTCGTACCGCTCGATCCCGAGTATCCGGTCGATCGAATCGCATACATGGTTGACGACGCTCAAGTGCAAGCCATTATCGGTCACCGTCAATATCGGACGCTCCTCGGTAACTCGCTGATCGGTGATTCACTCGAGTCGTTGTCTGACGAGACTAGCACGACGCGCGCTCATGTAAGTGCTTGCCGTGAGTGGATCATCTGTGAAGAACTCATCGAGTCGTATTCTGTTGGCGGAGTCAGTCCTCTGGCTTGGGCCGACTGCTGCGGCTCGGACTTGGCTTACATCATGTACACGTCAGGATCGACGGGTAAGCCCAAAGGGGTCCAAATCGATCACCGGGCACTTGCGATTTATTGCGATGCGGATATCGATGTTTACAAGTTGACGGCTGAAGACCGTACGCTTCAGTTTTCGACCTTGTGTTTCGACATAGCCATTGAAGAGATTTTCCCACCACTGCTAACAGGCGGAAGCCTTGTGATCCGCCCTCGCGATCGCGCTACAGACCGAAATGAACTGTCAGAAATTGTTGATCGGTTTGGTGTAACAGCGATTCACTTGGCAACCGCCTACTGGCACCAGTGGGTTGACCTGATGGTCGCAACGAATGCCAAAGTACCGAAGTCGATTCGCTTGATGATTGTCACAGGCGAAAAGGTCTCCGTTGAACACTATCGACGTTGGCAGTCGATTTGTGAACAAGACGTCCTGTGGTGCAACGCTTACGGTCCAACTGAGGCAACGGTTTCTGCAACTGTCTTCATACCCGACCAGTCATTCGACGCACCGAACATGCCAATCGGCAAGCCGCTCAAGCATTACGAAGCCTATGTGCTTGATCCTGACTATAACAGCCTTCCACCTGGCGAAACTGGAGCTCTCTTCCTGGGTGGGCCAGCGCTGGCGGTCGGATACCTCAATCGTCCCGAATTGACCAATGCCGCATTTTTAAACGTCGCAGTGGATGGCATTGAGCGACGAATTTATCGAACTGGAGACCTAGCACGGTGGATGCCCGACGGCAATATCGACTTCGCGGGTCGTGTCGATCACCAAATTAAACTGGGCTCGTATAGAATCGAACCAGGCGAAATTGAAGCGGCCATTGACGGCGTTCCAGGAGTGCAGGGCTCACTGGTAAGCTATGACGAAATCGACGGGAAGAAGTTTCTGATTGCTTACGTCGCGCAGGGCACGGGTCAAATCGACATCGACGATCTGGCTAAGCATTTGCGTCTGGTGTTGCCGGTCTACATGGTTCCAACTCGTTACATATTACTGGAATCTTTCCCCAAGACCATTAACGGCAAGATCGATCGTAAGGCGCTACCATCTGCGTCGACAGGAATCGTGCCACGAACGGATGACTACGTTGCACCAAGAACCGAGTTGGAGAGAAAACTAGCTGAAATTTGGCAAGAGGTTCTCAACTTACCTCAGATCGGCGTTCATGACGACTTCTTTGCATTCGGCGGCAGTTCGCTGCTTGTCGTACAAGTCATCTCACGTCTGACCACGGACCTGCAACTGGAACTGCCAGTTCGCGATTTCTTTGCCAATCCCACGATCGCTGCTTCGGCGGCTCACTTGCAGCGATTGTTAGATCCGAATCATGCCTCACTGGAAAGCCCCCGCCAATCAGCTCAAGAAGCACGCAATCGCTTGCCTTACGTGAGTCCGATAATCTACTCCAGCGGCCAAGAAAAACTTTTTGGCGTGCATTATCGTTCTCGTTCGAAATCGTTAGGTCGAAGCGTAGTGCTCGCTCATTCGATCAGCCACGAGTACACGCGTGGCTATGCAAACTTACAGAAACTGGCCGTTCAGCTTTGCAGCCAAGGCTTTGACGTCCTGCGGTTCGACTATGCGTCTACCGGCAACTCGAGTGGCGAAGATAGCGAGCTAACCGTTGGTACGATGCTCACAAATCTTGTCGACTCGATTAAGCACTTGCATTCCCTAACTAAAAACAACTCTACGTCTGTCGTGGGCCTGCGATTTGGTGCGACTGTAGCAAGCCACTTACCTGCCGAGCTTGTCGATCAACTAGTTCTGTGGGATCCAGTCGTTTGCGGTAGCGAGTTCGTTCGTCTGCTGGAGTCTTTCCATACTCATGAGCTGACGAGTTTGTACCGATTCAATTCGATCCGAAAAACCCAGATCGATCAATTGGGCGGACATCGCATGTCGCCTGGAAAGCGTTCAAGTATTCAATCGCTTCGATTGAATGATGCTTGTTCCTCCGCCAGCGTTGTACTTACCAAATCATTGGAACGGTCTCCTATCGAGCAATCATGGCTAGCGAGCCAGACGCAAGTCAGACACGTTGACGATACGATTCTATGGAACGAACCGAAGTTTGCGACAAGTGCATTTTCTTCTCGCAACAGTATCCAAGCGATCGTTGAAATATTGAATCGAAATACAAATTAAGGTGCAACCCAAGATGGAAACAGCCGTCGTTTTTGGTGAATACGATCACCTTGTGGGCATCTGGACCGAGCCAACCACTGGTGAAGTGCGCGAGCATGCAGTGATCATCGTCACAGCGGGAATGCTACCAAGCGCAGGCCCCTACCGTTTGCATCGCGACCTCGCTAGCCGACTTGCAAAATGTAGCATCGGGACGATGCGATTTGACTTGTCGGGTATTGGCGAGAGTTTCGGAGTTGGCGTTGCGGGAGAATCGACCGCACGTGCAACAGACGAAATCCGTCAGGCGATGGACTGGGTCGAGAACACGCACGGAATCCATTCGTTTGTCTTGATGGGGCTATGCAGTGGGGCCGACGATGCCTTGCGAGCGGCCATGACTGATTCGCGTATTCGCGGATTGGTTTCGATGGATGGGTTGGGCTATCGAACACCCAAATACTATCTCCATCGAATCACCAAGCACTACAGCAAGCGATTGCTGCGGCCCAGTAAATGGGTTTCGTTAATCCGTCGATTGTTTGCAAAGCAAGCAGACGCGGAGATACCAAATTCGCTTCGAGTGGGAACTGATATTCGTGAGTACCCGGATCGCGATGATGCCGCAAGAATGCTCGAGCAACTTGCAGATCGCGGAACAAAGATGCACTTCATCTACACCGGTGGAGTAGGCGAGTATTACAATCACGCCGGACAATTCCACGACATGTTCCCCGGCCTGAAAGATCGGCCAGAAATTTCGACTCAGTACTTTGAGTCGATGGATCACGTTGCCTATCTGTGCGAAGATCGCGAGTTGGTCTCTAGTCACATCGCTAGTGTTTGCTCAGCCCAATACTAGGGTTGGTTTCTAAAGTGTTCTCGCGAAGACGGGGTTAGTTTAGTGACCTGAAGATGGGTTTCGTTCCTGAACCTATCTGCGAATCTACGAGTCTACTAGCATCTACGAATCGGTAGGCTCTTTCCGTGCAGTCCGTGTCGTCCGTCGAGATCCGTGTCCAATATTTGGGGCGTGGAGTTGGGTGAGGAGGACGGCTTGAGCCTCCTGCGCAGGCCTGCTCGACCCTACTCGACCCTGCTCGACCCTACTCGACCCTACTCGACCCTACTCGACCCTACTCGACCCTGTTCTACTGGACGTGCAACGGAGACTTGGCATTGCTCCTCTGCCAAACCTCGCATTAGCCGAGGATTCTCTGAGTTTTTGTGTTTCCTTTCGGCGGATTGTGGTCCTTCGTCTTCCCAGTAAAGTTGAATAGATTTCCATCCTCGGATAAGTTGATGAGACATCCTACACGAGTTACAGCATGTCACGTCCAATCGCCCGGTACAGAGTAATCATGAAAAAGTCGCATGGTTTCACCTTAGTTGAATTGTTGGTTGTCATCGCAATCATTGGCATACTAGTGGGATTGCTTTTGCCGGCGGTGCAAATGGCCAGAGAAGCGGCACGTCGTATGTCGTGCTCCAACAAGGTCAAGCAGATCTGTTTAGCTAACCACAATCATGAGTCCAGCTACGGCCGTTTTCCCACAGCCAATGTTGTCATCTTTCGTTCGAGTGGTCCTTTTGGAGATGGATGGACCTGGCACGCTCGGTTGTTGCCCTACTTAGAACAGTCGACTCTTTACGAACAGGTCAGTTCAGTAATTGGAATTGACGTTGGCGACCCAGCAAAGCCGCTTCAGATCTTAGCAGGTCAAACGACTCGCATCGATGTCTTCCACTGCCCTTCTCATCCAGACGGAGGAATAAGCAACCCGGATAAGGGCTTGTATCAACTGAGTACCTACAACGGAGTCTGCGGTTCCATTACCTTTGATGACGATCAGTTGGACAATCGTTCCGACATAGGCTATCGCGGTGATGGCATTTTCTACATGAACAGTCGGACTCGCTTTGCAGATATCACCGACGGGACATCGAACACGTTGTTGATTGGAGAAGTCCAAGACGATTTGAGAGGAGCCACTGCTGGATCACCTTTTCCGAATTCGTCGCGCTGGAGAGGCAGCGATCGCAGTTACAATTTCTCGCGCGACAGTGACTTCAATCCTCCCAGAGATATTTCAGAGTACTTGATCGGCGCGGAGCTGGATGATCCTATCAATGCAAACAAACGCGACGCGAATCGACATTTCAACGACGATGGGGAGTACGCGGGAAGCTATCACAAAGGCGGTTGCAACTTTGGCTTTGCTGACGGTTCAGTGCACTTCATCTCTGAAAACATCAGCATGACTACCTATCAAGCCCTGGCGACACGTGCTGGTGGCGAAGTAGTGGTCACTGAGTGGTAGGTCGAGTGCCCAAGAAGATTGCACAAGAGAGAGTCCGCCTAGAAAACTAGCCGGAATCGCGTTAGCGTCCGGTTTCCTTGTGCTAAATGGTGCAGTTCGTCAGCAACTGACTAAGTGAATCGAGGCAGAACCGGACGCTAACGAGAGCGTCCCGCTTAGGAATACTAGCCGCCAGCCGTTAGGCTCCGGTTCCTTTGGATTTGAAGTTAGTCGTTAACGAAAACAAGATTTAGCCTGATCGAAAACTGCGGAGCAACGGCTTTTAAATGCAGGCAAAACCGGACGCTAACGCGTGGCGGCTAGTTCAGATTTGCCGCGGAACTCGCTTCCTAACAACTGGCTTGGCTAAGCACCGTTTTCAGAGCTTCACAAGCATGTTCCATCTCTGCAGTCTTGAGAGTTGGATGAACCATGAACATGATGCTGGTCTCGCCAAGGAGTTTCGCGTTTGGAAGCCGTTGCGCAGGTCTCCAAGGCGTGTTGTCAAAGGCCTTTTCCAAATAGACTTCCGAGCAAGAGCCAAACTGAGCTGGCACACCCAGTTCGTTCAATGATCGCACGATCTGATCGCGATCCCAGCCTGACTTCAATCGATCGGGCCGGACAAACAGATAGTGCTTGTAGCGAGCGTGTTCAATATGCGACGGAACTACGGGAGTTCTTACACAATCGAACTCGCGAGCCACTTGATCGAGCTGGCTTGCATACTGTTGCCGAACCGTTGTCCACTGATTCATGCGTGTCAACTGAATTCGACCGATGGCGGCTTGAACTTCCAGCATGCGCCAGTTGGAGCCGAACGATTCATGCAGCCAACGAAAACCAGGCGGATGTTGACGCTCGTAAACCGCCTCCCAAGACTTACCGTGATCTTTGTAGGACCACATCGAATTCCAAAAGTCGGTGTTGTTGGTGGTAACCATGCCACCTTCGCCACCCGTTGTCATGATCTTGTCTTGGCAAAACGACCACGCGGCTACGTCGCTCAATGATCCAACCGAAGCCCCTCGATACTTTGCTCCATGGGCCTGCGCGCAGTCTTCGATTACCTTCAGACCGTGCTCTTGGGCAAGTTGGTTGATCTCGTCCATCTCACACGGCCAACCGGCAAGATGCACGCACAGAATGGCCTTCGTCTTGGGTGAAATCACCTTTCGAATCGATTCGGCAGTGATGTTCTGCGAGTCCAAATCAACGTCGGCAAATACTGGGCTGCCACCTACCGTTACGATGCTTGAAGCGGATGCCAGGAAGGTTCGTGGAGTCACGACGACTTCATCCCCCGCGCCGATGCCAACGGCCCGCAAAGCTAACTCAAGTGCGAGAGTGCCATTGGAAAGTGCGATAGCGTGCTTGGTTCCACAGTAGGTCGCAAATTCACGTTCGAACTCACGACAAACATTGCCAGTCCAATAGTTAACCTTGTTGGACAGGATAACCTGCTTGACCGCTTCGGCTTCTTCTTCACTAAAGCTTGGCCAAGGTGACATACCACTATTGAGCATTCGAGTTTGCCTTCTTCACAATTCGCGCAGGTACCCCTACGGCGACTACATCATCGGGAATATCGCTCACCACGGCCGCACCAGCACCGATGGTTGAACGACATCCGATAGCTACAAGTTCCTTAACGGATGATCCAATACCAATCCATGAGTTGACTCCAACGGTTACGCCTCCAGCCAAGTTCGCGCCGGGGCAAACATGTACGCCGTCGGCTAGCTTGCAATGATGATCCACGCTGGAGTTTGTGTTCACGATACATCCGCGTCCCAAGCTAGCCAGCGTCTGCACCACTGCACCCGCGAAAACCACTGTGCCCACGCCAAGCTGAGCGTACTGACTGACAACTGCCTTGGGATGAATGATGACAGGTAGATTCACGTTGAGCACAGACAATTGATCGATCCAGGTTAATCGCTTGGCACTATCGCCAATACCAATGGCGGCTGCGTCGTACATTTTATAATGGACAAGGAAGTCGTCCCACGTTCCACCGAGCGACCAATGCCTGTTAGCCAGTGTGCCAGCCGTCTGAATCTCTCGCCAGCGTTGATCGAAAAAGACGATCTCCTGCCAGCCCGATGCCTCTGCGGCCTCCGCTAGAACCTGACCATGACCACCTGCACCAAGAATTGCTAAACGACTCATTCTTCATTCCCAGTGAATTTTTCCATGGTCGCGCTTCCATCTTGGTTCACGCCAGACATTCCAAGGACGCGTTTTAGTGTGAGCCAGATGATCTTCAGGTCCAGCCAAAACGATGCGTTGTCGACGTACCAAACATCAAATTCGAACTTCTGTTTCCAAGAGATCGCATTGCGTCCGTTGACCTGAGCCCAACCGGAAATGCCCGGGCGAACTTCGTGGCGTCGCGATTGTGTCTCGCTGTAGAGAGGCAGATACTCGATCAACAATGGTCTCGGTCCGATCAGGCTAAGATCGCCTTTGACGACGTTCCAAAGCTGAGGCAATTCATCGAGGCTCGTCTTGCGAAGGAATTTTCCAAAGCCAGTGAGCCGAACATTGTCGGGAAGCAATTCACCATTCTTATCTCGAGCATCAGTCATAGTGCGGAACTTGTAGAGATTAAATCTCTTGGTTCCTTGCCCTACCCTAGTTTGACTAAAGAGGATTGGGCTGCCCAGGAAGACTCGAACCAGCACAGCTAGTAGTAGCATCAACGGCCACAGTACCGCTAGGCCTGAGACCGCGAGCAATAGGTCAACCATTCGCTTGAGTAGGCCTCGACTGTATCGTTTCGATTTGTATTGCGCTGCGGTTTTCTCAAGCGATGTAACCCACTGTTCGCTCAAGTCATCTCGGTGAAACTGAGCCTTAGCAAGCGCTCTTGCGTTCTGCCCCATCACCTTCAGTTCCGATCGATGAGCCAGTGCATGTACCAACGCTTCTGCAAACGCTTTGGGATCATTGGGCTCAACTGCATACCCGCATTGATTCTTCTGAATCAACTCGGCTAGCCAACCTGGATAGTTATTCAAGACCGGAAGTCCTGCGCTCAGATAATCGAAGAACTTGTTGGGGGAAGTACCGTAATAAAAGGCGGGCACGTTGGCCAGGACTTGCATGCCCACGTCGGCTGCGGCCATTAAGCCTGCGAGTTCACTCTTGATCACGGAGTCCAAGAAAACAATGTTGGTCAATTTCTCTTCTGCGGCACGTTTCTTCAGTGACTCTTTAAGCTTACCTTGGCCGATCAGTACAAACTTGATATCGTCACGGCCTTGGCTCTTCAGCTCAGCCGCGGCATCGAGCACCGCGTCCAATCCGTTCGCCACACCGTGCGTTCCGGCGTAAATGGCCAATAGATCCGTATTGCGAACTCCCTCGGGCCGCCATGGCTGAGCAGTGCCTTCAAAAATGTCTAAGTCGCAACCGTTGGGGACTAAATCAATGCGATCACGCGCGACGCCACGCCGCGCGATGCCATCAACGATTCCCGGTGCCAATCCAATGAGTCGATCCGCCGATCGATAACTGATCCATTCAAGCCAGTTCATCCCCAAGAGTATCAACGGATTGGTGATCACCTTCATCGCTTTGGGAAGTTCAGGCCACAAGTCACGAACTTCAAAGACGAAAGGCTTTCGCAAGAGCCATCGCGATAGGATGCCTGGAATGCCTGCGGTCAAAGGCGTCGTAGTTGCGAAGACAAGATCGGATTTCTCGAAGAGGGCAACGCGAATGCTTCGCAAAGCGAATTTCAAGAACGTCACTGTTCGCTTTACAAAGCCGTCCTTGTTGGAGTACCCTAAGTCGAACTCAATGACATCGATGCCGTCAACGTTGCCGCGGCGGCTTCCACGAACGAAAGGGCCGTCCAAGCCGGTCTTTCCGCCTCCCATGCTCCCACAGACCATCGTTACCGAATGGCCGCGAGCAATCAGTTTCTTAGCCATGGCGTAGGATCGTACAGCTCCTGCACCTTTAGGCGTTACGAAATGTTGGTGAAAATAGAGAACCTTCATTGTTTCTTCACCATTCCAAAGTCGTTACTAGTTGACATGGTTCTGAAAACTGAAGCTCCAAGACAGGGCATTCGGTCAGTTCGAAATAGCAGCGAGACTCCTGGCCCTTTGTAATCGCACAGGAATCGAATCGCGAGCTACTGTGGACTCGCAGCTTGAGCTTAGGATCTTCCTGTGTTTCAATTGTGATAGCGGATTCATCCTGTTGAGTAACGATCCAATTGGCTGGCAGTAGTCGCCATCGCAGAACGGCCATTTGAAAATTGCCTTCCGCTTTATCGGTAACAACCATCGCTTGTGGCATTAGCTTGACAAGGCGGTGATGCCTGGCTCCACGATCATCGCAATAGCCGGCTCCGATACACTTCGCCTCCGGGGAAGCTTGAAGCGGTACTTTATCAATTGTCTTGAGCCAGCTACCAAAGAGAAAGCGACTCAGCTTAGGCATTTGGTCACGACCGTCAAACTGAATTGTGTTGTGGCCCGCTGTTCCGCGAAGCTTTTCGTAAACGGCTGTGTCGCAGTTGTAGCTGTATGTCCCGGCGTCTCGAAGTACATTTCTACCACTCAGGAACAGGTCCACATGAAGCGCATCACAGTGACTTGGACGAAACTTGAATCGTGGGTACCGGAAAAGAAGCTTGCTTGTTCCTGACTGAAGGACGGCGAATCCTCCATCCTGTGAGTCGTGAGTCTTTTCGATTTCCAGCGGCTTTGTAGGTGGTTGAATCTTCAGTTTCGCGAGCAGTTGATTCGCTGACTCGCAACTTGCATATGCTAAAGACTGAGTGAAAAGAGCTGATGCAAGCTGCACGCTAGGCCTAAAATCGCGATAGTCGGCGTTCACGAAATGGAAGAATCTGGCTCCGTCATTAGCTCCTGTGTTTGGTGCATCGCCAGAACTATCATCGACCATTCGGTACAACCACTGCGCTGCCTTAGCGGATCGCTGGTAGAGCTGCTTCGAAAAAGGTCGCTGATCGGTCAGATTTCTCCAGAACTCAGCTAGGGAAAGCGTGTCCAACATCAAGCGATGGTAGTTGGTCGAGTATTGGCTGAAGCTACCATCGTCGCCGATCAGCTTTTGAACTCGATTCTCCAGCAGTTTCTCGCCTTGCGTTTGCCAAGTCGCACCTTGTTTGTTGCCAAAGTGGCTCAGCCAAGTTCCGCCAATGTAAAGTCCTACGGCTTCAGACGTGCCGTGATTGTTGTCCTGAGCAATAGCGTAGGATACCGACGGCGAGATTCGCTTCAAATGCACTTCAACGAACTGTTGCAGGTTTTCTGAGCCGGTGTCCCATTGCTGCAAAAAAAACGATGCCAAAGCAATGTTCATCAGGCGAATCGACGCCTCTTGGCCGCACTTCCAGTTAGGGCCAAGATAGGGCGGATTTTCCACGCACCAATTTTCAATCCATTCATTGAGCTTCTTCAGCGAGTCGCGATGACCTTGAGCGGCAGCTAGAGCAAGAACGGGAGCCCAGTCCATTCGCGAGAGTTCCCAGACT
>CAYWNG010000028.1:0-21179 GCA_964458685.1 uncultured Pirellulaceae bacterium | reverse complement strand
TCAACTGGCCCAGGACCTCATTATGGTCATCGCCATCGATCGAGCAGTTATGCTTCGCCGCATCGATAGACACCACGTCCTCGATCGACTGATCAACCCTGCGTAACGAATAGCGATACTTATCCACAACGTTGCTCCGTAGCTTGGGACCATTTGTCCCGAGCGATTATTCTTCTTTCGCCTGTGGTTCCAGCACCTTCAACTGATCTGGCTTCTCCGTCGACTCTTGCTCCAAAGTCGCCGCTGCCAATCCAGCCACGCGAATGAACGCATCCTTCCACTTCGGATTAGCTCGACCTGGCACCAGCATCAAATGAAACCCATGAATCTTGCAGGCCTTCGTATTGACGGCCGTCATGTGTTCCACGATCGCCTCGTGCAGCTGATGCAACTCCGTGTCCATCGCCCGCGATTCACGATCGAGCGCCGACTTCGCGTTCCGCAGCTCGCAGTACCGTGCAAGCTGTTCCTTCGTTGGCTTTCCCATTTGGTTTCCTGTTTTCCCGTAGCCTAGGCATCCTGCCTGGGTTCTTCAATGATCAGGATCAGTCCGGACTCTTACCGCCGCCGAGTAGCCCGACGCGCAGGAGCTGGTTCTGCAGCTGGTTCCGAAGCTGGTGCGTTCTCCGACTCATCAGCATCTAGGTCAGCATCTGATTGGTCCGACTCGCTACTCCGCTGACTCGTATCAACCTGCGGAGCCACGGCAGGAACAACCTGCGGAGCCATGTCTCGCTTCGCAACTCGCCCCTTGTCATCAGGCTCTTCTGGCCTGGCTGCGCCAAACTCTAACAACCGATCTGCCGTCGCTTGATCCGTCTCGAACACATCCCCGTACTGCACATTCAGTCCAGGCCCAGCCGCCGCTGTGAGCATCACCACTCGCACCATCGCTTAACCCTCTAGCTTCTAGCCACTAACTTTTAGTCACTGCGAAGAAAAAAGGCCGCTCGATCCCATCGCTGAGCCGAGCGGCCTGGTTCATGCAGATCCAAAATTTGAATCTGCGCTCAGGGGTTTACGCCTGGTTCATGCGTTTTACCGATGCACGCGCATCAGCAGTCGGCCGCTGCAGGCGACCGTCAACGCGTGTGTAGCCGAGGAAGCCGATCAGCAATCGCTCAATGAATCGCTCCTCAGCTCGCACAATGCGGACACCACGCACCAACCGGAGCTTGTAATCGCTCAGTCGGCCGAAGAGTGCCGTCAGCGTTCCAGTCGTGATCGTCGCAGCCATGTGGTTGTTGTACACGTATGGCTTGTTGTTGATCAGATCTGGAGCGCCGTCGCGAACCGAGGGTTGCCAAATCGGACGCCCAGTCGTGTCCTTTAGCAAGCGAATCGCCAGCAGAATCGCATCGTTGAACATGTACGACGATTGCGGCCGGTAAGCCGGATCAATCGAGTGCTCTAATCGAGTCAGATCGTCGAAGCTGATTGCCGTCGCGAGAGCCGTCGTGACACCAGCCGGGGCGTCGATGGTGATACCACGGCATTGCTTGGTACCGTTACCAACAGTAGCGGATCGGTTGATAGCGCGACCAATGCGTTCGCCCATCATCGTGGCCACAATCGTTTCCATGTCAAACATAGAATCTTCGTTCAGCGCCACCGGAACCTTGATCCACTTGGAGTGCAACTCATGAGCGTCCCAAGTCTGACGATTGAACACTGGGTCTGGCTCGCCGACAACTTGCGTATCGACCGACTCGACAGCGATAAACTCGCCTTCATTAGCCGTATCGTCGCCAACTGGCCACAGCATTTGCTCACCAGTCTGAGTTGTGATTGTCTCGACTGCCGAGAGCATATCGCCGTAGCTAAGAATCGCGATCATCAGAGACTGAATGAACGTTTGCGGTACCAGCTCCGCACCCGCCGTGGCAGTGTACTTCGACAGCGCACGAATTTCGCCGCTCTCGACTGCCAGTCGACGTTGGTCAGGCGTCATCGCTGCAAACTGACGTTGTAACGAGCGATACCCACGAGTATCTGGCAGACTGACGATGATCGACTTTCCGGTCGGAACGCTCATGCGCTGAGCCGCTTCGTGCATCTCGTCGGTAATCAACTGAGGCACATCGCCAGCAACATCGCGCAGCATCCACATGCGGAAAGCCAGTTGTTTGTCGCGTTGCCTTTGAGCGATCTGAGCTGCTTCGTCGCGATCCAAACCGGCGTCACCGTAGGTGCGCTCTTCGCCAGGAATCTTGTCATCCAGGCCAGGACGGTTCTTAGTACGACGCGATTGCTCTTCGTCCTTTTTCAGCTGATCGACTCGCGAGCGAACTTCGTCATCCTTTTCGAGATCACGAATCGCTTGTTCGTTCTCATCGTACAGCTTGTTGATTGACTCCCAAGCCGACCGAGTCTCGTCAGGCCATGCGTCCTTTTCTTCCTTACGTCGCAGATCGTACGCGTCCGCTTGCTTGCGAATCTCAGCGGCAAACTCCGCCTTCTTCTTCCGCAGTTCCGACAGATCGAGCTTCTTGCTCATGTTTGGTGTAACTCCATGAATGGGTGTCGCCTGCTGGAGGCGACGGTTGTAATTAACTTGTAGCTTGGGACCATTTGTCCCGAGCTTCTAGCTTCAAGTCTCTTACTCCGCCGCGTATAGACGCCGACTGAGCGTATAGAGGCTGACTCCCGAGTGTCGGCGTCTGGACGTCCGCCCCGAGGGAAGCCGGGTATGCCCCTTCAAGATACTTCCCCTCCGTCGATTTCCCGCCTGTACGCCATCATGCTGTCGGACTTGTTCGGATCGTTGGCCCAATGAACGATTGCAGCCGAGGGTTTGAGTTGTTCGAACTCTCGCATCCACCATTGAGTGTTGAATTGCGTAGGGAGTTTGAAAATCTGGCTGTGCCTGGCCGCGAACTCGATCCAAATCTGCTCTGCGCAGTGGGATGTAGGAAACGGCTCCTCAGACGGTCTCTTCCAAATGTCAGCTTGGGCACGGCAGCACAAGACGACGCCAGAGTTTAAGGCCTGCTGGGGGTAGTCGCCAACCACACGCTGCGACTTGAACACGGACCGCCTCTCATCCTCCAACCACTGGTGACTCTGCAAGTACGGCCAGTCATCATGCATTGCCACGTGATCCTTCGGAACCAATTTAAAAAGATCTGGACAGTCGTTGCGAATCAACAGGTCGCAATCGAAGAACAGTGTCCTATCGTAGGCTCGTGCCAAATTATGGACGCGAAATTTCTCCAGTCCCCACCAGGGTTCAGTTACGCCTTTGAGCTCCACATACTGTGCACCGCAGCGTTCGGCGTAAGCCTGGATCGAACCGCGACTGACGTCTAGGATGGCGGTAGCTGGGCCTGTCGCGAGCGTGACAATGCACTTGCCGCTGGTTCGCTCTCCAAGGTAGATCGCACGACACTGCGTGTACGTGATGGTCTGCAATGCTGGCTGCACATGCTCCGTGCTAACACGATTGTGGGCTAACCAAGTACTCTCGAACGCTCGTTCGGCCGAACAAAGATCAATCGTCGCCGCCAAGCTTGTCCACTTGCTCCCGCAAGCACCGCAAGGAACCAAGCGACTGAACTCCGTGTCCAGCCAATGCCGCTCGACAGTCTCACTCCATTTCCCTGATTGGATCGCCGCCGCGTAGCGCGAGTGAATGATGTGCCATGCACTTGGTCTAGCGGTCGCTTGTGGAGTTCCGCGTGTGTGACTGCAACGCGGTACCACTCCACCTTCATGCCACATTACCTTGCCGCAGGTTTCGCACGTTGTGCTTACGAAATCCATGTCGCACCAATGCTTGCTGAAACAAGATTTCCGCCCCATTCCATAAACGGATAGCAATCGGGCGTGCCTGAACAAGGGATAGTGATGCCTGATTGAAAATCCGCCGTGTTCCCTGTCATCTGCGATTCAAACTTCCGCACCGTACCGGCTGGGTTTGGTGGAGCGGCCGCGATGCAGGTCAAAGTGTTAGTCACAACCTTGGTTATCGAACCGATGGTGGTGGTAGTGACTGTGGTTGAGGTCCCTGGGCATGCAACTGACGAATCAAAGTAGACGTGCATGAAGTAGACGCTCATCGTGTCGGATACTAGCGACAGCGATTGCGTCTCTGGACACGGTGGAAACGGGAAAGCCCATTTGAGTGCCCGAACAATGTTCAATGTTCCGTTTGCCGGAAAACCGCCCAATGAATACCTCACGCTGCCGTAATACGGAAAGGTGCCAGTGGTGAAGTTCCATTGAGTCTCTAGGCTGGTAACTAGGTAGTTTGTTCCAATCTCAAACGCTGGCCTGCGTAGCCGCCTAGTCTTTGGGTTAGTTGAACTGTTGAAAACATCGAATCCGTCCGCACCGACGCACGGCGTGAACTGCCAGACCTTATTGAAAAAATTAGCATCATGCGCCGAAATGATGCCTCCGTTAGAGTAGTCGCACAAGCCAACTAGCGGCCCGTTCAAATGACAGCCTCGCGATACGCCGATAATGTCGAACTCAACGTTGCCAACGCAATTACATGGCGAGCAACAGGTGCGACCCTGCTCACCATAACCGCCCGAAACGCAACCCAGCGCTAGTTGTAAGGCCATCTTTACCCGCAGTCGCTAACGTCAACGAAGTATCTTCCTTGGATCGACTTTGCCTGATGGACGCGTGCGGTTACGTGCACGATCGTCACCGCTGTCGAATTGAAGATCTGTTCCTCACGATTGGGGCTGTAGTAGTCACCTGTCGCTGGGTCAATCAAATCACATATCGCGGATGGAAACGTATGTGGAAGTGCTGTCGTAGTCCGCGCTAAGATCCCGCCAGTGCGTGTAGTAAACAACACCCCATCACCGCCGCCGATCGCCGTCGGCCGCTTACGACCTGGCAGCTGCACCCGATTGATCGGAACGTTCTGATCGGCCATCGCCTTCAGACGCTCAGCGCGATCCCGATCGAACCCCCAGACTTCATCAGCCATCAACTCACCTTTTCAAATCTCAAAGTTTAAATCTGAGATCTCAAGTCAATTACCCAACCTGCAATCTTCTCAGCCGCATCTTCACCGCCTCATCATCACCCTGGCGAAGATACTTCTCACGCTCCGCAATCAATGATCGCACTTCCTCACTCACTGATCGCTTGTCAGCACCCGGCGCCGAGCTGCGGCCGGCCGTTGTCCCTTCATACGCTGGCCAAGTCACCGGACCAACGTCGAATAGATCGACATCCTTGACCTCGCGAATGTAAATCCAATCACCAGCATCCGTCTTCAGTTCCGTCCAGCTCGTTTCCCGAGCGATGAACGCAAAGCTGCTACCCGTCACATCGCCGCGATCGATCTTCGCTGCAACGCGCTGATGATCCGGATCACTCGGATCGCTTGGGATCTCGTAAGCTAGCCCATCGCTTGTCACTGACAGCATCAGCGTCCCACTGCTCACCCGACCGAGCAACTGCGATGAATCGTGATTGAACAAACCACGAGCATCGTGAGCCTCTTTGATCGCACGATCAAAAGCACCAGGCATGATCCGCTCGACCATATCCCAATACAGCCAATACTCGGTCGTAGCATCACCAGCGCGATAGTAGACCGCAGCCAGTCCCTTGATCGATGACTTGTCGTCCGCTCGTTTCTCACGCCTCACGCCAGCCAGATCGCGACGCAGACTCCGCAGCTCGCGACCATCGCGAGTCGGTTGAAAACTACCAGCACGTTTTTCCATGATTTCCTTTCAGTAGCCTAGGCATCTTGCCTGGGTTGATTAACAGATCAGACCGATCCGCCAGATCAGACCGATCCCAATTCCTTCAGCATTGCTGCCAACACCTCGTCCACACTGCGCCCCATCACCAAACACGCCGGAGCGATCATCTCCCGCACCGCAGCCAACTCTTCAGCATCGCTCAGCACTGCCCGCTTCGCTTCCGCTGACTTAGCTCGATCGACTTTGATCCGCAATCGATTCTCCGCCCGCGTAATCGTCGCTTCGGCAAGCAGTCTTGCGGCCTTGGCCTGAGCAACCAATTCCGACCGGCTTCCCACTGGCGGAACGCTCACACTCCCAACAGGCTCCAAATTCAGCGGCCGATAATACTGCTCGCCA
Organism: uncultured Pirellulaceae bacterium; assembly: GCA_964458685.1. Classification (GTDB taxonomy): domain Bacteria; phylum Planctomycetota; class Planctomycetia; order Pirellulales; family Pirellulaceae; genus Aureliella. Next base: position 15,105 of record CAYWNG010000028.1, on the reverse strand, counting down.
CCCTCGTACGGATTGAGATTCTCCCAAGCCCGAGTCTCATTCGGGCTCCACCGGCCATTCTGAATGCCTTGATTGGCAATCTCTGAACGCGTCTTAGCGTCCGCCCATTGCAGCGCGTTGATGTTGTAATCGAGAAACACCTCATCCGCTTCGATTTCGGCCGGCGTCCGCAGCTTTGCGTTGGCCTCGCACCGCAGACCAATCAACCAATGGCTCAGCGTCCCATCGTGATAATCGCGAATCGCCATCTCATCAGCGTTGTAGCTGGTCGCACCATCCACCGACAATCGACCCGCCTTCACATTAAAAATCCGAGCGATCTCACGAGCGTCCTGTTCAGTGGCCTCATGCAACTGAGCCTTGCTGGGATCGACCTGAGTGGAAAACCACTTGTACCCATCGCGTAGCACCAGCGTCTTGAACGCGTTGTCAGTGTTCGAGTACTTTTCCTTCAGGCCCGCTTGCACCTTCTTCACCGTTTCAGGCTTCGCGCCTGGCGGTACCGCCAACACACCACCCGCCATCATCCCATTGCGGAAGAAGCGACTCGAAAATTTTCGCTTTGCCAACGCAGCTCCGAACAGATCCTTGAACAGCTTCACCAGCTCCTCACCCTGGAACCCGTCCAGGCTTGGCCCTTCGATGTGCAGGACCTCATCCGGCTCGAGCTCGATCAGTCGGCCGCGAACCTCCGTCACGAACATGTACTTGCCGTTTCGTCGAGCCGGTGCCGTCCGATCGGAGAGCAGGTTGTACAGCCCCAGCACTTCGCCGCGATTGTTCTTGTCAATCCAAGCGTACCCATTGTTGTAGACCAGCGCACCGATCATCAACCGACGCCAGAACTTGAACGTGTTGTTTTCCTCATTGGCCATCCCGACCAGGTTGACCCGCTTGAACGCGTGATGCTCGCGAAACAGATCACGCCCACCGTCCGGCCGGCGTCGGTAGCTGGCCATAGGCAACTTGGCCACATCTCCTGAGATCATCGACACCGCTTGATAGAATGCCGGAATTGAGAACGCCTTCTTCGCGCTCACCGTCTCGCCCGACGCAGACCCAATCGAATCGAGATCTCGCAGTGCATCCCATTCACTTACGCCAGGATCGTTGATACTCGATCGACGCTCCGTCCATCGGCTCAGCGTTCTCGCAATCTTCTGCAGCAAACCCATCCTTGAATCCCTTCTCGCAACTCGCCTCTCGCAACTCGCTTCTAGACGAGTTCCACATCATTCTCGTCGTAATACCCGCCCTCATCCTCCAATCCCGTCACCGCATCACGCAGGCTCATCAGCATCGCCTGAGCAATGTCGACCTTCCGATAGTCGCCCTGCTTTTGCTTGATCAATCTTTTATCCTGATTCGCGTTAGTCTTCGCCTGAGCGTTACCTATCTGCCAGGTCATCACTGGATTGCCATTGTGACGCAGCTCGTGACCGATGATCATCCGCTCCACTTCGCGGACGATCGGTCCATACTCCATGATCGTCTGAGGGAACTCCCATCGCACTGCACCGGTCTCTTCCTCCAACCGCTGCGTCAACCATTCGGCTTGGAAGAGCGGATCGTAGTAAAACTTCGTCACACCAAACCGCTCAACGATTCCCACTAGGTCCTCGAAGATCGTGTTGTAATCAACCACTTCGCCAGGCGTCAGCTTGATGTGACCAGCCTCCGCCCATTGCTTGTACGGTACCCGCTTGTTCTGTCGCTCCGCCTCACGTTCCGGCAGCCAGCAGAACGGCACCACGCAAATCGTTCCATCCGGCCGCTTCACGCTCACGACGGCCGCGTTGGTGTCACGCACGGCCGCGAAGTCCATCCCCAACCACGCTGCGTACTCATCCTTGGCCAGCGCCGCCAGCTGCTCCACATCGAACGCTTCGAAGCAATCCATTCTCCGTTTCTTGCCAGCACGCTCTGTGGGCCCCGAGTCCCAATCGGCGATCCCACGCGGACACGCCTCATCCAACCAACCGTTTTCGGCCGTCAACCAAATGTTCAATCGCAATCTGAGGAACGCTGGCCATTGGCTCGGCTCCGACTTAGCGCCTTCATAGTCCTGTCGGAAACTGCTCAGCTTCAGCGGCGCATCTGCATCCGTGCCGAGACTTGGATTCGCTTTGAACCAGGTGGCTTCATCGTGCGGATCATCCTCCTTATCCGCCGCATAGATTTCACCGTAGAACGTTTCATCGATCTGCTTGCCGCTGTTCACCGCGCGTGTCTTGTCGTGCAGAGTCCGGCAAACGCTCTGCATATCCGCACCGGCTGTCGTGATACCAACAAACAAGCCTTCAGGTTGACTTGCCAGCATCCACTTCAACGTGTTGAAAAACTCGAACCCCTTCCACCTATGCAACTCATCCGCCAGGCAATGACCGTTGACACCGTCCGCTGATTCAGGATCCGCCGCTACGACGTTCCACTCGTTTTCCCCGTACTCGATCTTCCAGAATCCTTCTAGCTTTTTCAGCCCCGCCACTGCCAGCAGATCCGGATGGTTCTTTACTTGTCGAATGCTGTGCAGCAGACACCGCTCTGCCTGCTTTCGAGTTGTCGCCGCCAGAAACAGGTTGATCTGTCGTTCCCATGAATCACCAAATAGTAAGTAGTTTCCAACCAGCGATACGAAGGGGGTTTTGCCGTTTTTCTTTGGAACCTCTTCGTACCAGAACTTAAACCGTCTGACCGGGTATCCCCACTCGGGACTCTGCTTGACCCAGCCAAATACCTTTGTGCTGCAATTGATTTGCCACGGCAGCAGCTTGAACGCTTTTCCCGAAAACGCCCCTTCGGTCAACGTCCCGTACTTGTCTGCAAACTCCAGCCAGTGGTCGGCCCTTCGCTCATCGAAGTAGCAACCATTGAGCATTGCCCGTTCATCCGCCTCTTGGCCAGAGCCCTGGCGAACATGCTTGTACCACCCCTCCCGCTTCGCCTTGCGAATCGCCTCCAGCAGTCTCGCAGATGTTGGTTTGCCCATATCGTAGCTTGGGACCATTTGTCCCGAGCGTCCTCTTACGAGTCATCTGCCGGAGCATAACTGACATTCAACGTACCGTGTGCCAACACAACCCCTTCACCAGTCCCGCTGGTCACATCGCGCAGCGACCATTTCTTCTGACCAACCTTACTGACAATTCCTGCTGGAGACATGAACGTGATTGTGTTACCAGTTCGTGCGATGTTCCCATTGGCAATCACCGCTCGATCGATTCGCGTGCGACCCTCAATTACGATCGCCAATGTCCTTCCCGCCAGATTCACCGCCTGCCCGGCCGCATTGGTAATCGCGATCGCGACTGAGATGACCTCACCGTAGAACAGGTTGATCGTTGTCCCGTCCACACGATCCTGCACCGCAGCATTCAGTGGCAACACAGTCACTGCCGTACTCCCACCAGCTGCGTTCAACGAATCGACCACTTCACTAAACCCATTCGCACCAGGGTTATCCAAATCCGCCCATCCGTAGGCCTTCACCGGACCAGCTGTTGCCTCGAACCAGACCTTGCCCGAGTCGGCAGTTGTGTTCACGCGGTACCGACCGGGAGAGACCTCGGTCACCGTGGTACCCGATTCGATGGTGACATAGCTTGTCGACTTTAGAACCCAAGCCGTGAACGCTTTGCCAACTCGCGAAGTGAATTCAATTCCGCTCATTTTGCAACCTGCGAATTTCCTTAATCTGAGCGAACACTTCGGTATAGATCAGCGAAACGTTGCTCAGCACGCTAACCGCCGTGAATCCAGCAATGCAAATCACCAGCGGCCAATAAAGCCACGGACCTAGGAAATGCAAAAGGGTCATGCCGCTGGTGCTTCCTCACGCGACGCGTCCACCGTGATCGCGGCCACGCGGTCCTGCGTCAGCTTGCCGATCTGCACCAGGTAGCCCATTGCCTGCGTGAACTCTTGCGATTCAAAAACGATCGGCCAATCGTTCGCCGCCCACTGCTTGAGCAGCCCGCCGATTTGCTGCACACCAGGATCCGAATCACTGAACAGCATCAACAATTCTGCCTGCGTCAATCTGTGGAGAAACGCATTGACCGTGATTTTTCTCGGATCGAACGGTGCTATCGCTGCCAGTGACGCGACGCGAGCCGTCAGGCTAGCGACTTGTGCTTGCAGCGTTTCAGTCAGTTGAGCAGCTGCCGCATTGCTAGCCGCATCAGCTTGTGCAGCGGCTAGTTGAGTGCGTAACGTCGAAATTGCCGCTGAGTGATTGGAATTCAGTTGATTGATTTGCGACTGTAACGACTCAACCGTCGTCGCGTGCACTTGAGTGAGTTGTGCTGCCTGAGCTTTCAATGCGGTGTTTTCTCGCAACACAACTATGTTGAATTGCTCCAACAAACCAGTTAAGTCAGCTTGCTCGAAATCGATCGGCGGAGCCGGGAACGGTGTACCGTCTGGTGCCAACTGCACCCGCTTGACCTGGCCAGAGACAAAATCGCCGTTAGCGTCAACTAGGACTAGGTATTCAGTGTTTCGAAATGTCATGTTTGATCCTAAAGTATAAAGCCTGACGCTGACTGAGCTGCACCGCTAGCGGGCTGAATAGCCCCAATCGCTAGATGGTTCGTACCATTACCAACGCTGTCCGGAAATCCCTGCAAGGTGAGCAGAGTATTGCCAATTGTGAAATTACCACCAGCAGCATTGGCGAATAGTGGATTAAGCCCAAGCTGACCAGTCTGAACTAAGTCTGATGGACTTGAAACACCAGCGGTGCATTGGTGAAAATTATTATTTCTTATATGCGTACCTACAAACAAAGCGGCATCTGCACTGGCACCCCAAGTAATACCAAATCCGGCTACGCTACTAAACGAGTTATTGAAAATAGTCACGTGCTCTGCGGCCAAAGTCACGTCCAAGACATTTAAGCCATTGCCTGTAACGGCGTGTATCACGTTTCCAAGCAACACAACTCCGCCGATGGCTGTTCCAGTCCGAACAGCGTCACCACCAATGCCGGCCAAAACATTGCCAGTGATTATTGCGGTTGCCGTCGATCCAAAAATGATCGCGTGGCTAGTCATATCGTGAATGTAGTTCGCAGAAACTTGTGTCAAACCGCTGAGGTTAATTCCGGCCGTTGTGCAAAATGCTATCTCATTTCCAATAACGTCAACGTGTCCGTGGTTGTTGGAGCTATAGATGATGCCGTTAGCCCAGCCAGCACCAGATTCGCCGATCAAGTTACCTTCAACAACAATGTTTTGCACAGCGTTGCCGATAATGATCGCAGAGAACGATCCTTTGGTTGCATTCGTGTTACGCAGTTTCAAGCCAGAAATTCTTTTGCTTGTTCCAGCTACAGTAAGTCCATTTGAGCTTGATGACCACGTAAGTGTTGGCGGCAAGCTTGCGTTAGGCTCAGCCTCAAAAAACATTGGCCCGTCTGTTGCGTTGCCAGCTCGACGTAAAGTCAGCGTTGCCGCTAATGTTTCAGAATGCCCCGACATAAATCTACATCGCCAGCCCGGCATCCAGTCGCCGTTGGTGCTTTGCTCAACCAATCGCCGCGACGTGGTTGATCCGATGCTTGCACGTCTGCCACCAATCGCCCATGCGATGTTAGTCAGCGAAAACGCATATGGAGTTGCTGCAACCACAGTGACCGTTTTCGCAATGTTATCTTTGGCAACAATTGCCGCAAAATTTCGTGCATTGGCGGCTGTGTTATTCAACCAAATCACATGCGTTCCATCGGTCAGCACATTCGTAAGATCAGGCGAGCCGTCAAGCGTCACAGTCAACCCGTCAGCACTGGTTGACGCTGCCGTGCCAGTCAAAGCAGTAGCAGGCCCAGCACCGCTAGCCGCAGTGTCAGAACCGGTTGCTGAGTCAATCAGTATGGTTGGTTGAATAGCCATCTTAAACTCGGTCGCAGTAGAGAATTAGTGTCGCGTTTCCAACAGTTGCCCCAGCCTCGACATTGACCTCGAGAATGTCACCTTGATTTAACACAGGAGTCCAACCAGTCAGCGTTGAGCTGGTGGCTCGCTGTTGGCTAGATAACGTTGGCTTAGCCGATCCAGTGATGCTGTCTGCAACAGTTGGAGGAAAGTTCGCATAGGTGTCCTTCCATAGATCAACCACCAGCGAGCCGACCGCATCAGCGACTAGCTTCCATCCAGTGATCGTCAACGCAAACGGAATTTCCAAATACAGTTTTTTAGCTCCGACTGTTGTGTCCGGAATCTTGATTTGGATAGTGTGCTGAGGAGTCTCCGCGATGCGTGCTCCGGTCGATACCCAGCGCAGGAATGACCCGTCAGAATAAGCCAGTCGGTTTGCTCGGTCACTGATTGGAATCAATGCGTTCGTATAGCTAGAGGCGACCAACGCGGAAGCGGTTGCAAACGTCACCGGTGCAAGTATCGGTTTGTCCAGCGTGGGATCTGCGGACCTGACCAACGATCCACTGCCTGTGGTGGCTGTTGTCGTGACAACGGTCCCGTTGCCCGACAGAATTCCGACCAACGTGCAACTGGTTGAACCGCTAATAGAGTTTGGACCGGCCGGCCCAGTGGCTCCTGTCGCACCTGTTGGACCAGCAGGCCCAGTGGCCCCAGTTGGCCCAGCAGGCCCTGTTAGGCCAGTGACTTGCACAGCGCCGCCGCCGAGGTTCGTCAGCGTTCCATTTGGAAAGACCAGCTTCGTGACAGCCAGAGAGGGCGACAGGTCTACTTCTTCAACCACGAACGATCCGGAGCCACCCGGAGAATAAGTCGCCGCCAGCGCTGCTGACCAACCACTGCCTAGACCGGTGAGATTTGCTGCGGACAGCGATCCGGTAATCGTACCGTTGACTGTCAGCGATGCGGGGATCGTGACGTTGCCCGTTGTTTGGTTGACCAGTATTGCAGTTCCGTAACTGAACACTGCGATTGCCAAGTTGTTTGACGGGTCCAGCTGCATCCACGCCCAACCGGCGAAATCGAAGGCTCGGTTGGCATACGACACTGCTGCTGCAGTACGATTGCAACCGACGATTCCGAGAGAGTTGATTCCGAACGTCCCTACGTTGATGTCTCCACTGCTGGGCGGGGCAGCCGGGAAGGTACCGATCTGCGCCCAACCGAATCTGACGCGAGTGTTGTTTTCAATCACGCCGAAATCGTCGATCGTCACCATGGAGTTCTGGACAATTTTGCCCGTCGTCCCATCGAACCTAGCGATCGCATTGTCAGTCGCACTCGCCGGGCCAACGACATCGCCGCTGCCCCCACCGCCGCCGCCCGTCGCGCTCAGCACGCCACCACTGTACGTCAAGTTAGCGCCAATTGTCGCTACGCTAACCGTCGTCCCGTTGCCCACTAGTATTCCGTTAAGCGTGGTCGACGTACTGCCGCTCACACTATTAGGCCCGGCTGGCCCTGTCGGCCCTGTTGCACCCGTAGGTCCTGTCGGCCCTGTCGGCCCTGTTGCACCTGCGTCACCACGAGGAATCGTCAGCAGTAGGTTTGGATAGGTACCGGTGAGCACAACGGAACTGCCAGCGACACCAGTCGCCACAGAAAAGCTGGGGTTTGTTGCGTTGCTTCCATTGGCACCTGCTGGGCCTTGTGGACCAGTTGCCCCTTGCGGACCTGTCGCTCCCGCAGGACCTGTTGAACCAGTCGGACCTGCGGGACCTTGTGGCCCTGCAGGACCTTGTGGACCGGTTGGGCCCGGGGGCAGATCGATTAACTGCGCAATCCATTCATCACCGGATCCGCTGGCGAGCACAAGGATCCGCCCGACAGCAGCGCCGCTGCTGGGCATCTGAATGACGAGATTGCCATCGCCGATCTGTGAAGCTGGTCCGTCAGTGAATGCCATCTACTCTGCATACTTTCGTTTAGCGAACGCCGCGATCGCGGGTAAAGCATTCCCGTTGCTCGCACCACGTTGCTTGTTCAGTTGAGCCAACGCGTGCGGAGTCAATCCGAATTTCAACCACAACTTCTGCAGCTGTACCAAGGCCTTGTCTCGCTGCCTGACCTGCGGAGTCTCCGACATATAGCCGGTCTCAGTGCAGAACGTCATCCGCTCCGGATCTTCGGCCAACCAAACCGACAGTGATCGGTACTCCTGCCACAGCTCGCACAGCACACGAAAAGTATCCGCGTGAATCGGTTTCCAGATCCCCATCTCGATCAATTGCGGTGCGAGCGTGTTCCAATACTCGCGGCCGTAGTCACCTAGATCCTCCGGAGCCTCCGGCACCTGCACCACTGGCTCGATGTCGGCATCTGCTTTCTTGCGTCCACGTCGAGCCTTAGGCATGAATCAATACTACGTTCTTGGTGCTTGGTTCTTCGTGCTTGGTTCTAGCCGCTGTGCTCAGCCCTTGTCTTAATGTCATGGCAACGCTTGCACAGTGGCTGCCAATTCGATTGAGACCAAAACAATTCCTGCCGGCCGCGATGGGCGATAATGTGGTCGACAACTGTGGCCGCGATCGACCGGTTTTCACGCTCGCAGAATCTGCAATACGGATGCTCAGCCAAGTACCGCCGCCGAGCTGCTCGCCATCGTCGATCGTACCCACGTTTCCCGGCGCTCTGCCGATCCGCATCACGCCGAACTCGGCAAGCTCGCTTCGCCCTGGTCGCCATAGTCGCCTTTCGCTCCGCGAAAGTAGCGTCTGCTACAGGATTTTCTTAGTCGGCGAAAAATAAGCCGCCGCTCGATCGATCTGTTCCTGCAACCACGCAGCGTCATCAGCCTGTTTGAATGCGGCCGCGACGGCAGCTGCTGCCTCATCCGATTGCTGCTGACGAATTGAAACTGGCTGAACCTGCTGGTGCACGAACGGATTCTGGAACTGCGGAGCAAGCTCGCTCGCAGCCTTCTTCTTCCCTGGCATCAGTACAGCCACAGCCAGCAGTACCAAGCACAGCAAAACAATTGGACCTAATGTCACGATACGTTACTCCCTTGATCTAAAACCGGCCCCGTTTATCGCCGGAACCCACGCGGTTGTTTTAACCTTTGGACTTGCGCACGATCACGACTACCAGTCCAACACAGACTGCCAGCACCACAAGCGTCGCGATCTCGTTGCCACCGATCCACGTCATTAACGACTTGGAATCCTTTTGCCGTTCAAACAAATCCAGCAGCGGCGTTGGACGATCGCGATCCGGAGGGCATATACCACCCGGGCAATCCTCCGTCGATTGTTGAATCAACTGCATCGCCGGATGGATTCCGTTATCCCATGAGTACCCATGACTCTTGATCAGACCATTGGCCAACTGCATCGGCTGCTGCTGAGTAGGTGCAGACTTCTTCGCCTCAAGATAGTTCGACGCCCCCTGCCGGAAGTCAGCGTACAACTCCGCCGAAGTCCTAGGAATCATGTTCCCACCGGCCGCGTGCACATGCCCACCGTTTGCATCCGTCAGTACGATTGCGGGAAATTGTTCGACGGGGATCACCGAAGCGTACCGAGTCCGATACAGCAGATCATCCTTCGCATAGACCTGCACGTCCGTACTATTTCGCATCTTCACGAACAGCGGATCGGTGTTTATCCAACTGAGAAGTGTCTTGCTGCGTTCATCGGTTCCTACGAATACAGACAACTGCCAGGACTTACGCGGTACCGTACTAGACTGAGCGGTCGTTAGAATGGATCGCTCTGGCTTGGTCGGTGTGTTGTAAGTCGGCTGAGCTGGTTGCACATAAGTCGGCGTATTGACCGGGAGACCTGGCGAGTAACTGGGTTGCACGTAACTGGGCTGCACATACTGTGGCCGTGACAACGGATGAGGCTGCACGTACTGAGGCTGCACCACAGTCGGCACACAATTCACGCAGTTACCTCTGATCTGCGATTTCTTCTCTGCCAGTGCTTCAGCATTCGGCTGCGGAGGTGGTTCTTGCAGTTTGTGGATCGGTCCCGAGTAGTCTTGATAATTGACTGGAGCTGTCGGCAATTGCAGGGTACCCACTGCAGCCGGTTTCTGCTGTTCGGTTTTTGCAAAGTTATGCAAACCCTCGAACACACCCGCCAGCAGCAACGCATGCACGGCAGCCGCCGCGATCAGCCCCATCGAAAGTTTGATTCTCACTTCCTGACCCATTTCCCACCTCCAAAGATCCGATCAGACTGATCGATTGTTTTAATTGACTTCGTAACTGCGGTATGGAATTGACGACGCTGGAGGCTTCGACACTGGCGTCAGCGCGAATCCACCGTACCCCGACCACAACCGCACGAACTGCTCACGTTCTGTGAATTCGATTTTCTCAGGATGGTTGTTATTAATGATGGCTGCATACTGCCGCCCATCCGCACCGCGGATCCAACCCGCAAACGTGCAGCAATGCGATGGCTTCCACCATAGAATTGCACCCCTGCGACTGAGAGACACTGCATCCAGAAACCTAGGATCACTTTTTACGGTGTACACATAGTCGACGCCGGCCGCGTCCAAGCGATCGCGAAGACGCGAATCCCACTCGCCATCACCGTAAGTGGCTCGCCAGCGTTCACCTAAATTGAATTGATTGCACCATCGGAAAGTCGTCACCAGGCTCGCGTGCACACACGAACCCTCTCGCTGCGGGCCCAGCCAGTTGCGTTGCCTGAGTTGCACCGGCAAATTCATCGGCGGCACTTCAGCAGCAGCCACCGGCAGCGCTCGCACTTGCGGCTGCAGCTCGTCGCACCCGCTGAACAAACTGGGAAGTGCGATCGCAATCAGGACCAGCTTTAGTGGGAACCGTCGCTCGATCAGTTTGGATCCAAAATCGATAATCCAGCCGCCCAACGGAGAACCGATGATCGGCGCGAACGTGAGAGCCAGGTTCATCGCAAAGCTGATCAAGAACAGCACGAACCACAACCAAGCCAAGATTGAATCCTTTATTCGTAGCCTAGGCATCTTGCCTGGGTTTTCACTTTCGGCAACTCACTTGCTGCTCGTTTCTTGCCGCTCTAGCTTCGCAAACCGGACAAGGCTTGATGTTCATTTTCCCACCGCACCCGCCGCAGCGATACTCATTCGGATCATCCGTCGCTCCATGCCTTCGAACCGAATCGCGGCTGACGCGTAACTCTGCGGCCGTTCGAGTTATCGACATGCCCTGTTTCCTGAGCCGTCGAATACGAGCTCGTGTTTCGGGCAGCAGTCTCGGCTTAGTCCGACGCCTGGCGTCCGTGCCAAAACGTTGGATCAGCCTATGAGCGTGCGTGCGTGAAATGCCACACTTCCGAGCGGCCGCATCCAGTGTCGCTCCTGCATACACGAGTTCAGCCAACTTTGGAAAACACTTAGGCACGCCTGCACCCTCGCTGAGCGTTTCAGATTAACCGACACCCGTCGTTTTCCCCTCCGTGAGAAAAACCATCGGTTGAATATGCTCATTGTACTGCATCGTAGCTTGGGACCATTTGTCCCGAGCTTTAGGCGTCCCCGCACCAAACACGATTCAGGAAGTCGAGATCGCTTTGCTGAGCATGCAATCCGATACCCAATTCCTGACACCTTCGCACGTGTTGTGCGAGCAACCACGAAAACCAGAACCAACGTAGATGCCTAATTCCCCACAATCTCTTCATACGTGTCCTCACTTGGTCATTGCCGTCATCCGAAGCTTCGCCAACCGCAGCTCCTCAGCGATACTAGGCCCAGATTTCCAAGCCTCTTGCGCTTCGGCCTTTTGCCTCTCAAACTCTTCATGATTGACAACGGGCTTTCGCGGCCGTGGGCTCGAAACGACTTGTGCGCGTTGCGCTGCGTTGTACGAACCTCGTCGCGATAACCAATTAAACAAAGTACCTGGCAATCGCTTGCCCTCCGGCAGCCGACGCCAGGCGTCAATTCGTTCCTCGATCTCAGCAGCGGACCAACCGAATCGCAGCGCAGCGTCAATTGCTCCCTCCGCATTCCCAACTCCAAGATCAGAAACAACAACAACCCACGCGTCGCGTTGAGTAGTTTGTTTTCGTTCTTGAATAGTTGTTTTTAGTTCGGTGGACACTATGTCCGATGGTCTGGACACAGTGTCCGATGGTTCGGTCAGAATGTCCGATGGTCTAGTCAAAATGTCCGATGGTCGATTTGCGATCACTCTCTCCGTTTGGTTCGAGAGCAACCGAAGATCATTCCACACAATCCTGTAAAAATTCTGAGTCCCGCTCCTGCAGGCTCGCTCTTCAACAATCAGCAGGTTCAGGCGTTCCAAAGCCTGAGCAGCGCGTTGCACTGTCTTCGTCGAAACCTTCATCACCTGCGCTAGTCGCTTCTGGCTTGGCCACGCTTCGCAGTTGTTCCCCAAGCAATCGTTAATTGCCCGAAGCAAGCTGCACATCGCGGACGCCGCAACTGGGCTGCCTTCCTTGACACTGCCGTCCTTGCGAATCACATCCTTCGCTCGGCCTGAAGGAAGCAGTGCATCGTCAATGCACTGTTTTCTCTCAGCCCAAGTCCAGTCAAACTCCAGTTGGCCATTTCGCTTCATGCTGCAAACCTAACTTCAACAAACCGATGCCTAAAACAAACTCAACTGCCCAGCAACTTTTGCGTCAGCCCTAGCTGCGCTCACCGACGCAGCTTGCGTCGGCTTCGACTTGTCGGCCAGCTTCGCGCACTCATTTGCGATCGCCGCAAACTCACGCCACGCCTCTTCAGTCCGCAGCACCTTTGGATAATCCGAAGAATCCAAAGCAATGACGGATACACCCCACGGCAGTTTGTCAACGAACCCGCCTCGATAAGCGGCCGCCAGCTCAGCCTGCAGCACAAATCGGCCGATAGCCATCACCCTAAACCGGCTGGTGCCTTCGATCACCCGAGCCAACTCGCAAGCTTCCTCGAATGTCATGCGCCACCTCCAAGCAATAAAGGCTGAGTCTCCTCACGAACCAGCTCATCAACCTTCGCCTCCAGAGCCTCACGCAGCTCGCGATCCTTGCCGCGCTGAGCCTTACGCATTTCACGAACCAGCTTGATCAACTGAGGCTTGTACTCAACTTGCTTTGATGCAATCTCCAATAGGCGACGCAGCTCAACGATGACCGGAACAGCGAAGTCTTCAGCCCAGGCGTTCGTCGCCCCCTGCTCGGGAGGAACCATAGGATCTTCTGCCACCCGCAGCAGCTCTTCCAAAGTCAGCGACTTCGCTGATTGATTCTCCATCACCAACGCCTTCAATCGCGGATAGTCTCTCATGATGCCAGCGCCTCGAAGAACTTCGCAGGCAGCGGTACCGCATCGACCAACGTCAGCAACTTCCGCTTCAACGGAACTTGCTCGCGATAGTTACTCAACAGCGTCGCCTGACGTTGCGTGATCGGGCATTTCCATGGCGACATGTAGAAATTGTCCAAGCTGTGGCAGGCCTGCAGGATGCTCGTCGCAGCCTTCGGTCCAAGCGAGTCGATGCCCGTGATACCATCCGACTTGTCGCCGACGATCAATCGATAATCAACCCACTGCCACGGATGCACGCCGTACAACTTGAACAGACCATCGGCCGTGATCGTGTCGAACGTCATCTCCGTCACTGACTTGCGTTTCACGTTGCGAACCTGAGTCACCGTTCCAGCACTCAGCAACTGGTGCAGATCCTTGTCGGCCGAGAAGACAATCACTCGCTCGCCTTCGCCGGCCGCGATCGCCGTCAGAGTTGCAATCAGATCATCGGCTTCGTAGTTATCCACACACGCCGATTCAACTTTTCGATTCGCATCCACCGCTGCCCGAGTCAGAGCCATCCGACCAGCGTACGCGGCTGGCTTCGCTTCGCGGTGAGCCTTGTACTCAGCGCTCAGCTCGCACCGCCACGACTTGCCACCGTCCCAGCAGACGACCGCCCGCGAGTGTTCGACTTGTTGCAGGACGGTTTCCAGTCGCTTGCAGAAGTTATTGATCCCAAACTCAGGCGAAGCGAAATCGCACTGAGCAAACCAGTTGTTCCCATCGATGAGGAGCCATGTCATTGTTGCACCTCACACAGTTCAAAGTCTTTGACGATCTCGTTGTTATCCGAGAACTTGCAGTGGAACGATCCGTTGCCAACCGCAACCAATAGACCGTACGCGAAGCTGTTCTCACCGCGATCGCGAAAGCGCCCGAGTCGATCGATGTCCGCAGCTGTCGCTTTACGCCAGATCAGCTCCCGATTGAGTTGCACGACTGGCTTGCGATCATCCGCCATCGGCATCAGCCGCGCATCAATCAGACTGCCGTTTGGTTTCTCTTGGATCTTCAGCCATGTAGCCGTTCCATCAAGTGGAATTGTGATCTCCGTGCATGGCTCTCCCTCCAAGTTCTGGATGTGCTTGAACGCCGTCATGAACTTCGATAGAAGAAGGGTATTCAGATGCAGCGTTACGGATTGGCTCGGCACATGCTTAAAGACAGCCGGCATATTCGGAAACCTACCTTCGCCCTGGTGCAGCAGAAAACGCGAATCAACATCTGCAGCGAACCAGGCGTCACCTTCCCTCACCAGCTTCATTGGGTAATTGTGTGCCTGCTTGTCGGCATACTCCGCCACCTTGCGAAGGTACTCACCAATGAACAGCACCTGGCCACAGGATCTAAATTCATCGGGCACATCAAACGTATGTCGGACTGCGATCCGGCCGTTGGTCGCATCGATGACTCCATTCTCAAAATCCACTTGGACGCATTCCAGTGCAAACCTAACTGCATCCTCATCACAGAACCGCCACATCCGCAGCAGACCGGACGGGTAATTCATCGACAATTGCTGCGGAGGCTCAGGCTTCGGCAACGGCACGATCGGCAAGCATGCATTGGGCAATGGTGGCCCACCGCCGTACTTGCGATTCGACTTCTCAACAGCTTCACGATTCAACTTGTGAATAACTTCTAAACTATGTACCACGGCGGCTTACCTCTCAATCCGTAAATGTGTTTTGTAATTCTTCGCGAACAAGCTCACGTTCGCACTCGTCACATACCACCAGGCGTTGCCCCTTATCAGTGAACACGAAGTGAGTCCCAACGCGTCCCTCGTTGCGGAAGCTACATTCTTCGCATGGTTCATCAGTCGTTAGCGGGTAACTTTTCATCAGTGCGTACCTTCCACGCAGAAGGCTAAAAACAGGCTTCGAAAAAA
>CAYWNG010000027.1:0-21275 GCA_964458685.1 uncultured Pirellulaceae bacterium | reverse complement strand
GCGACTCGCACTACATTCGCTGTCAACTCAGATTGGTCCTTCAATTGAAACGACTCGACGATCATCAGTTTTTGGAACGAACCAATTTTTCCATCTTCATCAAATAGAACAACGAATCCAACAAACTTCTGTGAAGAGCCCATCGAATCGAAATCTTGAAAACTCTCGCGAGCGGCTTCTTCGCCAGCCGAATCACAGCATTCTTGATCTTGCGATTCAACTACATCTTGAATCTGAACTGGCGGCATCAGTTTCAGATATACAGGCTTAGCTGGTCCCTTTGCGGGCAAGCCCAGTAGAGAAACACCACGCGGCTTGACGTTGGAAGCTATGTAACCGCTTACTCGCGCAGTTGTCGATGTTTCTGTAGAGGACGCGGCACTGGCTTCACAAGTCGCACACTCGGTATGCTCCGATGCGGGAGCAGGCAAAGCTTGTGGCGAACCGATCACGATCCGCTGGTTCACAGCAATCAGAGCACGACAGGCTGTCGCTTTAGATTGAAGGGTAACTGGTTGCGCAGTTTCAGCAACTGTTGTTTCAGCGGCAGGTGATTCGGGTTCGGCCGAAATGGTTTGAACCTCCGCTTCTGTGTCGGAAGAAGTGTTAGCTTCGGCGCTAGTAATTGCTTCTGCTTTAGGCTCAGTAACTAGATTACGTACACTCGTGTCGACTTCAGCTGCCTTGAACTGCTCGACCTTTGGGACTGGCCGAGTGATCAGATCGTCTTGACTCCATGAATCCACACAAACCACCATAAAGTCTGTCGATATCGATTCAAACTCAGACAGCCAAGCTTGTTTGTCTTCCGCAATCGGGTCACAACTGCTGAAACAGGTCTCCGCTTCAACATTGGTGCTCTCAAATTTGTAGTCGAAACCTGTACGTAACGAATCATCTGTGCAACTGGGGATAGTTTCAGACGGGGCAACAGACGGAGGTGTCACAACTGCTTTATCCAGCGTTGGCTCAGCTTCCATCTCTTCTTCGGAGTGATGGAAGCGAGCGAACAGTTGAGCGATCCGTTGACTCCGCGTCAGTGGCCATGTCACTCCGCTGAGAACAAGGACAACCATGGTAACGATTGCTAGTGGCCGTGCACTGATCGATTGCCAAGGCTGAGGAGCGACGGCAATGGGACTGACCGTGGTCGAAGTGGTTGGTTGGAATTGAGCGTCATCCAAATACAACTTCTTTTTAACTTCGCGACGCGGCGACTCAATTGATGTTGAAGCTGAACTTGTATCGACTGGCAGCGATGGTGGAGGAAATGCTTCTGTTACGACGGGAGCTAGCTGACGTTGTTGCAACTGAGCATTGACCTCTTTTTGCACTTCAGCAAATCGTTGATCGCGTTGTCGGCGAGCTTCCTGTTTGGCAGCACGATCAGCTTCGACAACTTCGGTAGCTTTCGCGCTGAGCGAAGAGTTGTTGGCGGTTGAGCGAGCCACGATGGGGCTGTATTGCCAAGCTACGACATTGCCTTCGTAGTTTGGCATAGTCCCGTTTGACCGAGGAGCGAGTGGATTGTGACTGCCATGTTCATCTTGAGCGACAGCAGTGGGATTAGGATTGCCCACTAACATGGCGCAACCCACCGATTGAGTCGCGAGGACTACGGTCAGAATACGAAGCACATTTTGCATAGTGAAACCCTCGCGCGAGGAGTCAGGGGGTGATGGGAGCGCCACTATGGAACTTGAACAACTTGGCTCGCTGATTGCACTCGGCATCAGCTCGCGTCACAGTAAACGGAAGTTTTCGATTCATGGAATCGCTAACGTTGGCTGCATCAGGATGGGTACTGATCTCTCCCAGCAGTAGCTCGCTGGTCGCAGCCGATTCGGTGGGCGTGTTAAAAACGTAAGGCCGGACGATCACGACTAATTCAGTTCGCGAACGACTGATGGCTTGCCTTCTAAAAAAGAAACCCAGGCCGGGAATATTGCCCAGTACGGGAACTTGATCGCGAGAATCGCTGGCATGTTCTTCGATCATGCCGCCCAACGCTACCGCGTTACCGTCTTGTGCAACCACGGTACCACTAATGGTTCGTCGTCGCACTGTATCAACGCTGATGTTGGTAACCCCGCTGCCGCTGGTGGCTGGCACGGGAATGGACGATCCACCTACAACGCGTTCGGAGTTCTCTTCGACGATGCGAAGCGTAACTGTACGATCTGCATTAATGTTCGGAGTAATCAGTAGCGATTGACCAACATCGCGTAGCTCGGTTACGGGAGTTGCAGCAACTGCACCGTTGACGGCTCCAACGCTACTCAACACTTGCGAGGGCGTAAAACCAACGGTGAAGGGCAGGGTATCGCCAACGAAGATGCGACTCACTTCGTTGTTGGCAGTTAAGATCAGAGGCGTAGCTAAGGCCGTAACGCAATTCTTGCTTTCAAGCAATTGCATCCGAGTGCGAAAGCTCTTGTCGACGACTTGAAAAGTCAAGGCACCGGGAACATTGCCAGCAACGCCAAGTCCGTTTCCAAGTTGTTGAGCCACACTAGAGCCGCCCGGAAAAGTCGGGCTAAGTGAGCCATCGGAGAAGGCTGTAGCCGACTTGCTCACACCACCTAGATACTCGAAGGCCGAGTTGAAACCGTCAGCCAGTACAATTCGCAATACCTTCACTTCCAGAAGAACCGTTGGAGTAGGAACATCTAGCTGTTGGACCAACGCTGCGATCTGCTCCATGGACCTTGCATCGCCCGTGCGGACGATAACTTGGTTGTTGCGTCGAATCGTCGAGACATAGATCGTAGCTTCACGACGCTGCATTAAGTCAGCTTGGATTTGCTCTGTCAATTGTCCGTTTTCCGCGATCTCGTTTTCCAACTGTTGAATCTGGTCTGCGGACATGTTGCGAAGCGATTCTTGGACGCGAGGAGTTGTGCGTTGTTGGCCGTTTTGATTGTTGAAGCTTCCCAATCCGTTAATTGCATTACCACCAAGAACCCCAAGTCCCCCAAGGCCGCCTGCGTTTAGTGCGTTGAACTGCTGACCGACCCCACCAAATGGATTGGCGTTCTGGCCAGACCTGTTGCCTGAGTTCGCGCTGTGACTTCCAAGTCCTAACGAACGGCCATCGACAAGATCAAAGCGACTAAAGCGCTGTGATAAGTCCACCAAGTCTTCGACTTCCGCGTCGGCGCGATTCAATTGCACTCGATCGCCAAACACCTGTTGAATCACTTGCGCAACGGCAGAAGGATTGGGATAAAGCAGAGTGAAGACACGAGTCTGTTCCTCTCGGAAGCTGGAAAGGTCCTTCTCGTACTCTTGAAGTGTTGCAATCCGCACAATCCCTGAGTTCGCTTCGATCCGATAGAACAGACCATTCGCTTTGACCATGGCTTCTAGCGCATCGATAGGAGTTACGTTTTTCAGAAAGACCGTTACCTTCGTCTTACCAGCCTCAGTCGAGGTAATTACGTTGAGGCCAGACTGTTCAGCAAACAGCCTCATCGCTTCAGAGAGTGGCACGTCGTCGAATTCAATCAGCTCCAGTCGCTTGGCTGGGATTGGCAGCGTTTCGACTTGTTGCAAATCGCTCATTCGAAAAGTCGTACCCAGGTCTACGCGCGATTTGGCGGTGCTACTTAGTTGCACCTTATTACCAGAGACCTTATCTCCGCGACTCGTTGAGCCGGTTGGTCCTGCGGATTGCTCTCGATTGTTGGTTTGTCGGACCTGAGTCTTCCGAGGTTTTTCGCTCTTCTCAGACTCATTAACGGCGTAGGACAAGGAACCGATCATCGCGCAGGTGACCACGAAGGCTGCTAGTAATAGCAGCTTCGCATGCACGCTCCGTCTACGATGATTTCGGTTAGAGGTACTCATGTTAGTCTGTATCGATTAGGGCGACTTTTCTGGTTAGCGAAAGTTTGACAGCGGCGCACGAGCGCCATGGGCTGCGAAGCAAACTTCGCAGTATTGTGGTAAATACCAAAGCTCGCTTTAGGAATCGCGTTTCAGAAGCCAAATGCTTGCATAACCAGCACAGGCGTTGCGATCGATCGGCTTAGAGCCCGACGCGAACCAATGAGGTGGGCAATTTCAGGAAAACTGGAAGATTTTGTTTGTTTTTACTAACCGGCGCATAACCGTAACCTACGTTCTTTTGAATGCAAAGAGGACCGCCTCAAAGTTACCATCGCATCGACCCCAAACCTTAATACGTGTTAGTGACGATTTTGCGGTATCACGCACCCGAGAAAAGAGATATTGCTATGAAGACCCACTTGTTCAAACCCTTTCGCAGTCGTCAAGCTTTTACGCTGATTGAGCTCATCGTTGTCTTGACGATTCTAGTTGGGCTGGCAGGAGTCTTGGTACCGGCAGTAACCAACATGGTGAATCGGACCAACCGAAGCACCAGCGCTGTCAACATCAGCGAGATTGCCGGTGCCGTACAGCGTTTCGAAGCGATCTACATGGAGTATCCAGATAACATGGATAGCCTTGTCACCAACGTCACGTTGGGCACGGCGTTGAATACCGTGTACACCTCTCTCGGCACGGCGCTGGAAACAGTTGCCTTGGACGCAGATACGCTGGCTGCCTTAAACAACGCGGGCATTACAACTGTTGGGCGTCACGCTGTTGACGATACAACATTCGATGCTCCGACACTTGTGGCCTTAACTAGCACTACAGTTCTGTACGGTCCAACCGCAGCGCATCAAGTGGCACTTGGTTTGGAAACTACGGGATCAGCAGGCAAGTATATCGTTCTTGGAATCGGAGCTCGCAGCGAGCTGAACGGTACCACGATGGTAGACGCTCCTGTTCACTTCCCACGTGATGCAGCATCCAACCCAGACTTAGTCTACAGTCGCTTCTTGGCGATCTACCAAATCACCGATGGAACAGATGCGTTGACTCGTGCAAGATTCGTCGGAGTGATCGCTCCTGATGGAGCTGGAATGAGCACACAACTTGGTGGCTACTATAACTCAACTGCTAACGACTAGTAGTCTGACTAAAATCGGCTGACGAGGAGGATGATCGTGCAGGCTCGCAACGCCTTGACTCTCGTCGAAATGATCATCGTCCTCGCCGTGCTGGCTGCACTATCTGGAATCATAGTTCCACTGTGCAACAGCCAGTTGTCCAGTGCATCGCAAACCGCAACCCGCGCTACTCTCGCTGAAGTTCAGCATGCGATGCAATCTTACTGGCACGACACAAAGCTGGTGACTCTGGATGGAATAGCCACTGAAGCGGTCGAATCTGAACGCTTCGATATCACTTGGCTTTTTCGCAGCCCAGTCACTGGTGATACCGCTTCGCAATACTCACCAAGTCTCCGTAGCGGCTGGAATGGCCCCTACTTACTCACTTCAACCGATGAGACTGGTGGGAACCCCGACCTGATCGACGCCTGGGGCAATCCGTTGGCAGTTCAGTACGTGAACCCTGCCAATAGCGTGAAGGATGTTCGCATCGTTTCCTCGGGGCCCAATGGCATCGTCGACATTCCCTCTGGCACTGCAACTTCAGCGCTGACTCCAGGAAGTATTGGAGATGACTTGTATGTCGCCCTCATGCTTCGTTAGTCGCCGAGCACTGACTCTTCTTGAGTTGGTTGTCGTCCTAACCATCCTGGCCGTACTCTCAACGGTGGCCGTTCGTTCTTTGGAGCCGATCGCTGATCAGGCACGGTACGAGCAAACGCAAGTCGTCCTCAACGATCTTCGCATAGCCATTGCCGGTGCAAGCAACATACGTGGACAGAGCGCACCCACATTCACTACGGGATATGCACTCGATACGGGTGCGTTACCGAATAGCCTAGTCGATCTGCTTACACTTCCCGCTGGTATCGTTGATCGAACGCTTTACACTTTCGATTCAGATCGCGATTCGACTCATGACGTAACACTCACCAGCGGCTGGAATGGGCCTTATCTGCAACTTGGCGCGGGCAGCTTGTCGATCTTAGACGGTTGGGGGGCCGCACCACAACTGAGTGTTGCTTCTGGCGACTTGACAATTAGATCATTGGGCTCTGATGGTGATTCACTTGCCCCCGAAGAAGGTTACCAAACGGATCTCACCGTTACAATCCAACAAAGCGAGTATCTTAGCGCCATCGTTTTTCGATTATATGACATCGACTCACTGAACGGTTCTCGCATCGATCCCAGCCCAACCGGCACACAACAGCTCGGCGTTCTCTTTTATGCCGTAAACGCAACTGGTGGAACCGACGGTTCGGTTGCTGAACAGTTGATCGTGATTAGCAACACGGGCAGTTTTGAGTATCGAAGAGCTAACACGCTTGTTGGAACGACTGCGGCCCGAGCAATCTTGTGGAACGACACCAACAGCAACGATCTGTTGGACATCGGCGAAACGATCGTCAAAAAGAGCATCGTACACTATCCGATTGTCGCTCCTCGGATGGACACTCGCGTAGAAATGGAGCTTCGATGATGCGGCTACCATTTGCGAAACTCCCCTACCATACGATGCTATGGGTTAGCGATGATCTTGTTGCCCGCGTCGACTATTTGGGGCCTAAGAGTCGGATTCGGATCGGCCGAATCGAGTTTCGTAGGCTTGAACGCGAAAGAACATTGCTTGAGGCTGTTAATCTGGCGGTTGCGTTAGTGCCGAGCCGACCAGGCCCGATTTCAGTCATTAGCCCAAGTTTCTGGACGGATTTTCTCACGCAACCGGCTGATGTGGTGAGCATCGCTCAGCCCGACGAACTCGCCCAAGCACTTGCCCTGGATGCGGAAGTTGATTCAGGCATCTCGGCCTTCGATTCACAGATCGTATCGAAGCGGTGCGAATCTGAGGACGTTGGTGACGTAGAGTTTTGCGTTACGCAAGTCTCACGAACCGTACTCGCGGACCTAGCACAATCTCTGCGCGGCATGCGAACTAGACTCCAATTTGTAGCTCATCCTTTCGCACTTGAATTGCCAAGTAACTGCGAACAAACACACGAAGAGTATGAAGCCAAACTGAACTCATGGAAATTGGAAGCCAAATTCCAAGGACGCGACGAAGCATTTTGTCGTCAGTGGCTCGACAATTTCGCAACGCGAGTTTTGCCCTTTCTAGAAACAAAAAAACAAAACGATTGTTCACTTCTCCTTGCTCCTGAAACGATCGCCAGTCCGGCACGTAGAATTATCGCAAGTGCAGCGATGGCAAGCATCGTTGCGGCTGGTTGCGCTTTCTGGAATCATCAAATCCGCGTCCAACTCGACGCAACAACGAGTTCGATTGCAGCGATCGAACAGCAGCAAAAACTTCACGCCGACGCGAATAACTTGATCAAAAAGGCAACAGCGAAGCTGGTTCAACTGCGCAAAGACGTTTCGGACACCGAGCAACTAGTCTCTAACGCTCAACGGCAGCGACAGCGAGCAATCGAACTGCAAGCTCAACGAAGTATGCGATGGTCTCTGCTTGTCGACGCTTTGGCCAAACACGCAGGTGAATGCTGGGTTAAGAAAATCGTTGCTGACGGAGAACGGACAAGTGTCCTTGGGTTGGCTCCAAGCAATGCGCAAGCTCACGATTTTGCAATGCGACTTGACTTTGCGCTTCGTGAGGCAGGCTGGATTGTGGCCCCGGCGGTAACTCATCGAACCACAAATGGACTTTATGAGTTCACCATTTCAATCTGTCCGACAGAAGCCAACCTGGATTGGAAGAATGAACCTCAATACAAACCGAATCAAGTTGTTTCTAACGAATCCAATAGCCATCGCGTAAACCATGCATTGGCTAAGATCGAAGGTACCTTGAGCGTTGCTTCATCGGAGGCCCTACGATGAATCAAGCTAAAATACTTCACCGTCGATCTGTACAAGTCATTGGTCCATCAGCGGCCATCTTGATACTGTACGTGCTTCTGTTTCACCTCGCGCTGGGGCGACAGTACAAGCAAGAGTCGGTTAAGCTCAATAAGCTGGAATCTGCAACTAAGCTTGCCGACGTTCAGGCTGCCAATCAACAATTAGCCTCGCTTCAAAGTGAAACCGAAAAGCTTAACGAGCTTTTACGCACAGCGAAAGGCAATCACCAAACTCTGGTCGCTCGTCAAGTTCCCGCTAATCGAGCATTGGAAGGTCAGACTTCACCTGCTAAGGCAATAGCGAATCTGGTCGAACTGCTACAGCAAAACGGACTGGTCTGCGTAAGTAGTACACTGGTTACCAACGGTCGTTCTTCGCAGAAGGATCAGGCTTCGGGAAGCTCAGCAACACCACTTCGCGGTACAGAGAACGACCATCGTGAAATCAAGCTCTGCGTACTTGGATCTTTTGACCAAATGCGAAATGCACTTGGTCAGCTTCGCTTGACGCCGCAAATTTGCATGCGATCGTTGGAAATGGACGAGTCAGATGGTTTGAACGCGACACGAACTTGGACACTGACGGTTGATACCTTGGAGGTCGCGCGATGAATGCTATAGTTCAAGCTCAACCAACCTCAAGTTCAGCTCTCGACCTGGATCTAGTGAGCATCGATCCAAAGTGGGCACTGAAGGTACCAGCCAATTATGCCCTACGAAGGCATGTTTTGCCGCTCTGCAAGATCGAGCACACGGTCTACGTCGCCTGCTTGAACGCTGGCGATGCACAGACCAAAAAGACCGTCGAGAAGTACCTGGGTCATGCTTGCAGTTTGATCGAAGTCGAGCGTGATGCACTTGAGCGGGCACTGAAAAGAACCTACGACAAGTTTTCCTTGGGCGAACCGTCCAATGCGATACAATCAGCGAACGTTATTGACGATCGCGAGAATCCAGTAGCAATCTGTGACGAACTGATTCAAGCTGCTGTGCTTCGCAAGGCTTCAGACATTCACCTGGTTCCAAGTGAACAGTGTCTAACGGTGCAATTGCGAGTCGATGGAATTCTTGAATCTTACTGCGAGATTCCGAAGTTGATTCAACCGTTGGTCATCTCGCGTCTAAAAGTTCTTGCGGGAATGGACATTGCAGAGAAGCGAGCGGCTCAGGACGGTCGAATCACGGCTTTCTACGCAAGCTCTGGTCGCAAGCTGGAGATTCGAGCTGCGTCGTTGCCGACTCGCTTTGGCGAACGAATCACACTGCGATTGCTGGCAGGCGGATCGGCAAATTTAACTCTTCAAGCTTTGGGAATGCGAGAGAAAGACTTGCATGCCTTTCGTTCGGCGACATCGCGTCCTCACGGCTTGGTACTGCTAACTGGTCCAACTGGTAGTGGTAAGTCCACGACACTCTACGTTGCTATCGAACATTTACTTCGGACCCGCGGCGGGAACGTGATTACGATCGAAGATCCCGTCGAATATGAAATCCAAGGAGCGTCGCAAGTCGAAGTCGATTCGGCTGACAAGGTCAACTTTATCAAAGCGCTTCGTAGCGTACTCAGACACGACCCCGATGTGGTCATGATCGGTGAAATTCGAGACCGCGAAACTGCCGATACGGCCATCAAAGCTGCAATGACGGGTCACCTTGTCTTCAGCACACTGCACACCAACACATCCGCTGGAGTTGTAACGCGTTTGATCGACATGGGAGTCGAGCCCTTTCTGGTCGCGGCTACACTTCGATTATCAGTGGCTCAGCGGTTAGTCCGAAAGCTATGTCCAGCCTGCCGGCAAGAGCGAACCATCACACAAGAGGAGTCACACTTGCTGCACCGTCCCGAGCTTCGAGGCATGCCAACGTTTGACCCAGTTGGCTGCTTGAAGTGTGCTGGAAAAGGCTACACGGGACGAATCGGCTTGTTTGAAATGCTTGAGAACAACGCCGAGATTGCTGACTTGATTGCAGGAAGCGTCAACGAAGCACAAATCGCCGAGAGTTCCCAACGGCTTGGTGGAAGCACTTTAATCGACGACGGCATCGCTAAGATACTCGACGGTACCTCGTCTGTTGCAGAGATCGTCTCTGCGGTGAGTTGGGGGTAAGCGATGCCAACGTTTAGCTATATCGCTCGCAATCGATCAGGCCGCATTTCACGAGGCCAGTTGGAGGCACCAACTCCCGTAGATTTGCGATCGCGCCTGAACGCCATGGAGCTACAGCTAATCGCTGTGAACATGCTGCCGACGAAACTTGGACTCAACCTATTGAATCAGTTGCGTCCCAGCCGTTGGTTGCCTGTAAGCGGCCGCGACATTGAAATGGCACTGCATCAATTGGCCATCATGTTGCGGAGCGGCTTAAGGCTTTTGGATGCCTTAAAGGCTCTACAAATGCAGGCCAATCGAGTTGCATTGTCGAAGTTGCTGGAGTCGCTTCATAAGTCCGTCAGCAACGGCGATTCATTGTCGAAAGCAATGTCGGCTCATAGAAGTATTCCACCAATTGTGGTGCATTTGGTTGCTGTTGGTGAGCAAACGGGCTGCCTGGAAAAAGTCTTGATGCAGGCGAAGGAACACCTCTCCCAACGTCGTTCAGTCATCTCGGAAGTTCGCTTTGCATTAGCTTACCCAACGGTCGTTACCCTAGCTGCGATCTCAATCGCGGCCTATTTGGTTTTGGTCGTGATACCTCAATTGCAAACATTTCTAAACGCGATGGGTCGCAAGCTGCCCACGATGACTCAAACGCTGGTCGATTTGGCTCAGTGGCTTCAGATGTATGGCGCCAACTTAGTCGTCGTTGGTTGTCTTTTGTTGGGATGCTTAGCGGCCACGCTCTACATTCCCAAAAGTCGACTCGCCTTTGATCGATACCTATTGCGCATTCCTGTGGTTGGAAATATTCTGCGGTTAGCAGGAACATCTGGACTGGCTGGATCGCTGGCGCTCATGATGCAAAGCGGAGTTCGGCTTGTTGACGCGATCAAGGTTGCGGCACAACTTCAAAGCAATCGATACTTGGCCGTTCAACTTCAAGATGCGAGCAAGTCAGTCTCAGTCGGACAACCTCTCGCGCCATCGCTGTCTACTCAAGATGCATTCTCACCGATTCTGGGAAGTATGGTTGAGGTGGCCGAACGAGCTGGGCATTTGAACATGACGCTTGATGAAGTGGCTTCGTATTGCAATACGGAATTGAAGTCTCGAATCAAACGCATGACTCAACTGATTGAGCCAGTAGTGATCCTGATCGCTGGCAGCATTGTGGGCTATGTCTACATCGCGTTTTTCATCGCCCTAATGAGCGCAGGAGGAAACTTCCGATGAGCCGAATACTCGGTATAGTAATGATTGGCCTGACAAGCTTGGCTATGGGGCAAGACCCAACGGTGCCAAGTCAAGCGATCCTCGATAAGCTCAAGAAAGAGAGTTCTTTAGCTACGAACGAAGTGACTAAGGTTTCGCCCAAGATGAAGCTAAAGGCTATTGTCATGATTGATCGTGATCATGGTGTAGCGACAATTGAAGCGGACGGCCAGCGACTGCGCGTACGACTGGATCGTGGTCTCTCAAGTAATGCGAAGTCACTGACAAAAACAGAAAGTGTTGCTGAAGCGGTTCAAATCGGTGGTGTGCAATACACCGTTGAAGACTTTTCTAGCCGCACTATTGTTCTGACAGATGGAATGCGCCGCGTTTTGGTGCAATAGACTACCGCTATGGCGTAGCTCGATCGGGCTTAACTCACAGAATTCTTCGCTACGACTACGACGGCTCTTTCGAATCTTGTAGCGTGACTCATGCGACTATTCCCCATTGCCGATTCACGACGAAGGCACCTTAGTGTTGATCTTTCCTGACGAGCAACTGTTAGGTTTTGCCGGGGAAATTCAGGTACTACCAGATGAACGAAGTGCAAAGTGAAAAAAAGTTTTTTCGCACGCTGGTTACGTTCGGGAATGCGGTATCAAGCGTCTTTTTTGCGGCAGGTTTTCAAAGTCGGTTCGCGCAAAGATTAAAAAAATCTTGAAAATTCACGAATTTTTCATCGGAGTATAACTTGCCAAAAATTGCGATGAGAGGAGCTTGGAACGCCATTGAATGCGGCTTGGACGTCGATGAGGGGGAATAACTTCGCTCTAATCGGGAAAAAAAAATTTGACAATCACTTCGAAAATTGTCATGTTACCGCTTCGTCACGAACTGGTGTGGTAGCGGGTTCGATCGAGATACAGCTCAAGGCGTTTCTGCGCCCACAGTAGAAGTGAACGATTACGTTTCTTGGTTTCTGTAGTTTCCTTTCTACTTTTTCGAAGGAGGCAGCCCATGCTGCACATTTCTCGATCGCGTCTGCTTGGAGGCAGACTAGGTTTCACACTTGTGGAACTTCTCGTGGTTATTGCCATCATTGGTATTTTGGTTGGCCTACTGTTGCCAGCCGTACAAGCTGCTCGCGAAGCCGCTCGCAGAACTCAGTGCGTTAACAACCTGAAGCAACAGGGTTTGGCGATGCACAACCATCACGACACCTTTAAGCGGTTTCCTGCGGCTCACTGCATTGGTACAACTTGGTGGACCAACTACCAACGCAATCCACCACCAGGTGGCTTGAACTCTTCAGGTTATCCAGTTGACGGTCCTTTCTTTAGTTGGATGTTGAAGATTTCTCCGTTCATCGAACTAAACAGCTTCTACGACCAGTGGGACCCTAAACAGTGGGCTTGGTGGCAATACCCAGCCGGTGTGACACCGAACCCTGCTGACAACAAGAACTCTTTGAATGGAACTTTGGTTCCAGCATTTGTTTGCCCATCGGATCACCGTGGGGGACAACGCTCACCACTTCCTGATTCGGCTGCATTGTCGAGCTATCTTGGGGTAACTGGAACCAGCCAATTCAGAGAACCACCTGCTCGCGGTCAAGACGGTATCCTTTTCGTTAACGGTGGCGTGAAGATGGGACACATCACTGACGGCACAAGCAACACCCTGATGATTGGCGAACGACCACCATCGTCTGACTTGTACTATGGCTGGCAATGGGCTGGTTCGGGAGATTGGCCGTACTTCGGTGCATCGGACGTTGTGTTGGGTGTGAACGAACGACCATGCGTAAGTGGGTCAACTTGCTTCAACAACCCACCAGACTTCTTCCGACCAGGTAAGGTTAACGATCCAGGTGACTTGCATCGCTATCACTTCTGGAGCCTGCACCCAGGCGGCGCAAACTTTGCATTGGCTGATGGTAGCGTGCGCTTCTTCGCGTACCAAGTTGCTGGACCATGGGTTGACTTGATCGCCACTCCAACAGCTCAACCAACTGTCATTCAAGCAATGGCAACTCGAGCTGGTGGCGAAGTATTCGGTGCTACCGAATAGTCAGCCATCCGTTGTTGATCCTTAAGTTCTTGAGCCAGATCGAATTCGGTCTGGCTCACTTCTATTCTGTTCTGTATTTCGCATACTTTTGGACAAGTCCATGAAACATTTGAAAAAGCTAGCACCACTAGCACTTCTCGGAATTTTGGCCTTTGCAGGTTGCAAAGCCAAGGAATACGAACCAGATCCAGCAACAATCCCGAACATTCCACCATCGGGTCGAGCTGCACCGGGCGGTGAAGCGGGGGCTGGTGAAGGCAAGACAAATTCGATAGCACCACCAAAGAAGTAACCAACGGTTCTACGAATTCTTGAAGCGAATATGCCCGGCTTAGCTGGGCATATTTTTTGTATCTTTAGCTCATTGATTCAACCAATCTCGTCGACACTGATCTGGAGAAGCTGACTGCGATGTGTCTCTTTGTCTTTCACGACATGAAGATAGGTACCGACGTAGGGTTCGGTAACCCTAGCCTTCGAATCCAACGGGGCAACAATCAATAGCTGCAGTCCGAATCGCTCGAATAGGTCTAGCGCATACTCGGCGTGTTGATCGTCGCTGCGTGAAAACATCTCGTCGACCATTACAAAATGAAATCTCTTGCTATTGGGATCATCGGGATCGATGTCGTACTGATAGGCAATCGCAGCGACAAGCACCAAGAACGCCAGCTTTCCCTTCTCGCCACCAGATTGTCCCGTGCCGCCATCATAGTAGCTACGCGATTCGCCGGTTTCTTCAACGATCTCTCGAGCTGCAAAGTTGAACCAGTTGCGAACGTCGATGACCTTTTGACGCCAACGTTCATTGCCCTCGTCGCGAAGCTTAATCACCAACCGCTCGATCTTAATGAAAGTGGTTTCGTTGGCCTCGGGCGTTCCATCCAGCGTACCACTCAAGCACCCTGACAACTCCCTGCGAAAGTCCTGAATCTCGCGATCGGGCGCATCGCTGGGCTCCAACTGCATGAATGTGCCCTGCTTCCATTCCAATCGCTTCAGGGCTTCGTTCAGTTGGTCAATCTTCTCGCGAATCTCCTGACGATCATTCTCTAGACGAGTGTGCAAAAGTCCAATCTCTTGAAGAACCTTTTCGTTGAGTCGCGACTTAAAGCGTTCTTCGTGCTTAGGCAAATCATCGCTGGCAATTCGCGCGTAGAGGACTTCAAAGCTGGGTAGCGACTGGACATCGGCGTCCAGGTCCGCCTGTTCCTCAGGAAATTTCTTCAGGAATCGAGTCATCGCACTCGTCAGGTCACGGCTGACGGGCAACAGGCGATCGGCGCGTTTGTCGCACTGGTCTCGGAACTGCTGGCTCACCTGATTGGGCAGCGTCGCAAGATTATCGATAGTCAACTTGTGCTTGACCTCTTCCTTGACCAAGTCGAACTGGCTTTCAGCGATCGACCACTGCTCACTAGCTTGCGCCTTGAGAATCTCGGCTTTCGCATTCTCCAGGAACTTTCGGCCGTTGCTGAGTTCTCGTTGTAGAAGTGTGAGATCGGCAATCGACTTGTCACGGTCTCGACTGTGCCCATCGGCTTCAGAAAGCAAACTGTCGCGTTGCTCTCGCAATTGCTTGACCTGATCATTGGAGTTCTCAAGCTTTTGCTTTTCGAGTTCCAATTGGCTAGATTCGAACTCATGACGCTCGAAGTCGATCACGTTAAAGTCTTCAATCTTGAGAGCCTGCTCGAGCATTTCCAGTGAAGAACTGATCTGATCAACCTTCGCATCCAGGTCTTGAGTACGAGAGCGAAGTTGAGCCAACGAGTCCTCTAAGCGTCGAATTGCGTCGGTCAACGCAGCTCGCTTGGCACGATTATCCCAGCCCAACACGAAGTGACGTCGGTCTCCAGGCTGATTGCGGTCGTCCTTCTCATGTTTCATCTGACCCGATTTGAGGTGGCGATTGACCGTCATGGCTGCACCTTTAGCCTTCTGGAAGGCCTCCACGGATTCGCAAGCTTCGTAGTCAAATCGTTGAACGATCTCAGCTTTGACCCAACCCGCTAAGGAGTGACTATCGCGAAACTCGAGCTTATGAACCAACGAGTGTTTCGACCGAGCCTGGAAAAGACTGGATTCGGTATCGACCTTGCGACTCTCACGTTCGCCAATCCGCAGATAAACCAATCGTTGTCCAGCACCGCGTGCATCCGCCAAGCGCGTCTGCTCGACATACCCAGCCACCCGCGAGTAGAGATTGGCAGGAACCAACAGGCTTCTAGCGAATCCGTGTAGAACTTGCTCAATCGATGCTTCCCACTCAAGTTCGTCGGGATTGACCGAGATCAATTCAGCCGCAAATGGCAAGTCTGACGGTGCCAAGTTCAAATCGCGACACATTCGGTCTCGCATGGAGATCAACGATTCGGGGAGATTGTTCTTGCGTTTGTTAAGTGCCTCAAGCTCCGCGCGATCCTCGCTAAGCTGACTGGAGATAGATCCCAGCTCGTATTGAATCGCCTGAGATTGGCTGCGAGTCTCGTTGCGTTGAAGCGACAAAGCCTCGCGGCGCTTTACAATCTCGCTGCGTAGCTTCGCAAACTGCTCGGGCGAAGTAATCTTGGGTTGTATCCCGGCGGCGAGTAGCTGCGACTCGAGCGAATCGCGTCGACTGCGTTTGACCTTAGCGATTTCACGTTGCTGAGCAATGAGCTGCGGCAATTGTTTGAGTCGATCACCACCAGCGTTTTCAATGTCGACCTCAAGTCGAGCGATATCTTTGCGAAGCTTACGCTGAAGGTCTTCCAGCCGTTTAATTTCGTCGTTAAGTAGCTGTACCTTTTGACTCCACTGCTCGCACAGCGGATCGAGCAACTTGACTGTTTCGCTTGCGAAGTAGAGCCCCACTGCGCCCAACAATCGTTTGGCCTCTTCAAGCTCTTCGACTTTCTCACGATACTTCTTGCCAGCTTCAGAGATCGGTCGCAGCAGCTCGTCCTGTTGTCGCACTCGCAGCAGCATTCGATGCGCTTCACTAAGCTCGCTGAAATGCTCAAGCAAACTAGCAACCCGCTCCTTCCAAGGCTTAAGCTCAAGCATGTGCTGCTGAATAAACAGGTCCAGTCGCTGAACATCCTTTACGGCCACCGTTTGATTAAAGACGCTCATCGCCTTGGTGCGAAAGCCAGTTTGACGTTGTATCCAACCAAAGTACTGACTGTAACTAGCCGTTGTTTGATAGCCTCGTTCGCGCAATGTCTTACTGATAGCTGTTCCCGAAGTGAATCCACCGAGGTCCGAAGCGATTCCACCTTCGCCTTCACGAAAAGCGTAGATCTTCTCAACCGAGTTATCGCTGTTCAGGTAGAGAACTTGGCAGATAGTGAACGCAGACTGGCTAGGTTGATTGCGAAAGCTGGCCAAGAGTGCCGTGTAGTGACCTTGCGCGCTTCGAAGATACTGTATCTGTGGTTTGCCGCCTTCACCAATCGTTCGATCATGGGCACCGCGAATATAACTGCGTTCATCGCGCTCGTTTTTCATCGCACCGGCAGCCACGTTGTAGTTTCGCGTTTGCGGTCGAACCAGTAGCGTCAACAACGCGTCGATCAGCGTTGATTTTCCAGAACCGTTCTCGCCTACTAATAAAGTGGTTTTGCAATCAGGCAATACTGAGTGCACAGCACCATCAAAGGTACCCCAGTTGTACACCTCCAACTTGCTCAGTCGATAGCCTGGCAACGGTGGTCGCAGGTCAGCTTGATTGTCGAATAGATCGGAAATTTTCGGCACGCTTCAATTGAACTTGGGCATTCATCCAGGCTTCATGAGCTGACGTACACTTACTGTGCGCCAGCCAGGATAGCAGCATTTGGCCATTGCCCGAATGGCAAAGGCCAAAAACTTGACCCTTCATTAAAGTCGAATTCAATGCCAATTCAAGGCATATTGTCGTGCGCTTGGGCATTCCAAGCTTATTGAGAGACTTTCAACTGGTAGCAAACAGCTTCCTTGGCATTTCGCAGATAAAGTTTGTCACCAACAACGATGGGATGATTCCAGGTCTTGTCGCTCAGAGCCTGAAATTTCGCCAATTCCTCATGCTTTTCTGAGCTGGCGCGCAGCAAGGCCAATTCGCCATGCTCGCCCACGACGACGACCAACCCCGAGTCGCCCAAGAGCATCGCTTGGCCTTTCTCATATCTTCCGCCCTTCCACTTTCGTTTGCCTGTGGCTAGGTCAATGCAAGCGAAGATCCGATTGTCGAATCCGTAAATGTGGTTTTCGAAGATGACAAAGTCGTTGAAGTCTGGCTTGAAATCCTTGCATGTCCAAAGATCCTCCGTGGTGAATTTTCCACTCTCATCGACTTGGAACTTGACTAACCGTGTCCCCGCTCCCATTCCCGTAGCGATCAACAGCTTGTCTCCATCGATTACTTGCGGTTGAAGAGCTCGGTAGCCATTATGAGTCCATTGATACTTGTAGACTTGAGTTCCGTCCTTGGGGTCGTAAAGATGGGCTCCTTCATTGGACAGAAGTGCAATCAAGTCACGATCCAGTAGCTTGATCAATTGAGGCGTTGCATAGGAATGCTCTCCTGAAGCCGAGGACCAAACCAGCTTTCCATCTTCAGCACTGACAGCAATGATCCCTTTGTCCTCAGAAGCGCCGACGTGTACTACTACGTTCCCACCTGTAACTAGCGGCGACGACGAGAAGCCCCACATCGGAGGATTCTTCTTATCGGTGAGTTCGCGTATGTCGACTTTCCAGATTAACTTACCGTTGGTAGCGTCGAGCTTGGTTAACCAACCTTCGGCACCCAAAGAATAGATGTGCGACTTGTCCAACGTCGGTGTTGCTCGCGGGCCTAGGCCTCCCAAAGCTTCAAAAAAACGTGACTCGGTATCGTATTGCCAAACCTGCTTGCCAGTGGCAGCATCGTAGCAAACGACACACTCGTTTTTGTCCCGTTGCTCTTGGGTGAAAAGATACTTTTCGGTCGCAACAAAAGAACTCCACGCCGCACCAAGTTCGATGCGCCAAAGTTCTTTCGGAGGATTGATTGTCCAGTCAGAGTCGAACTTCATGCCATGCTGCGCGCCATCGCTGTTGGCTCCACGGAAAGCTGGCCATGGCGATACATCAAATTCTGACGCTGGAATTTCCTTGACTTCTGAAACCTCGGTGACTCGTGAAGCTAAAGTATCTTCGAAAGACTTCTGCCAACGCGGTCGAATATCGAACGAAAAGTCGCCCAACACTCCATCCGACTTGACTCCTAGCGAGAAGCAGGCGGCTAGAGCAGCGAACAGTAAACCAATTTTGGTACGAGCGTTGGATAGTTCATTACGTTGAAGAATGACTCCCAAGCTGAAGCCAACAACGGCCATGGGCAATGTCATCACAATCAACAGGGGCCCTCGAAGGGAGTTATGACATAGGATCTGTTCGGCGATTAGAATTCCTAAGGTGCCAAAAAGTCCAATCATTCTTTCGGACCAACTCGCACGACTGGCGATGAGCCACCAGCCCAGTATCGCAAGCGAGATCAATGCTGGTCCAAAGGCTGAAAGCATCCAGATGTTGCTTGGCCCGTACTCCACCCAGTCAGGCACGCGTCTGACAATGTACATCAGGGGGAGAAGAATGATCGGTATCCAAACTCGCAATGGCTTGTAGGGTGCTTCTGGGGAGCTTGCTGCTCCAATTGCAACGGTATCTGCCATGAACGAATCCTAATCAAACTTAATGTGCACAATAGTCTGTGGAGAACCGAGCGTATTCGATCGAAAGGCCAATTTCTTGGCAGAGAAAACGACAATCAGAAAAAGACTTGCTCAGAGTCCAATCTGTCTTCAGATCGATTGATCGTAGCCTTTTCAGCTCACTTCGACAATGCTCGCCTTTTGTTTAGTTTGGCTTCGCGTAATCCATCGGCTACACAGCTACACAGATAGTTCACCACGTCCATCAGTTGTTGCCTAGCTGCGCTTCGGTCAACAACTTCTGAGCGTGCCACCCAACTAAAGGAATCAGAAGCAACAATCAATTTTCCTCAACATCACCAAGTGTCTGGACTACGAAGAAAGCAATACCCACACAAGCTAGAACAGCCAGCCAGTCGACGATGTATCGAGCATCGCTCCACTCTGAAAGGACTCCATACACTATTCTTCCAAGCACAAGGACAAACGCAACACCGAGCAACTGAAGGGCTGTGCGTCGAACGATTTGTCGACGCTTCTTGACTTTCTTAGGTGGGATCTCGGGACCTGCGTAGGGATTGTCTTCGTACTCATTCATCTCGTCTATCTATGCACTCCTCACCTACCGAGATCTCGAATCTTGCGCACCTACCGAGGCCTAGTATTTTAGCAACGGCACTTTAGCAATGGCTCACGAACGTGGTCTACCATTCGTCAACGAGTAAAAATAGGCGGTTTGCGCAGAGTCAAACTTATTGCTGGCTTAACAGAACCTTAACGAGTTCTTAACAGAGTCTCTCTACATTATCGCCCGTCAAAACCGTTGGTCCGAAGCTGGTGGCTTCGATAACGACTGACGGAGTGGAGTTTGATTTCTAAGGGGATAAAGATGCGATTGGAAAAAACGCGTCGACTGGGTTTTACACTGGTAGAGTTGCTAGTGGTTATTGCAATTATTGGCATTCTGGTGGGTTTGCTACTGCCAGCAGTGCAGGCTGCTCGCGAGGCGGCTCGTCGTATGTCTTGCACGAACAACATGCGTCAATTGGGTCTGGCTCTGTTCAACTACGAAAGTGCACTACGAGTTTTCCCACCCAGCCGGATCAATATCACATCGCCTCGATTCCAGCAATCTTGGGTTTCGATGATCCTTCCCTACGTCGAACAGAACAACATTCACAATGGTTATACCCATGGAACGAACTGGTACGATCCAGTCAACGATCCGTTTACCAAGGCTAGGCTTCCGTTCATGCTCTGCCCCTCGGCACCTGATGATCGTGGCACTCCCGATTCGGCGATGTATGCCAGCGTAACTAACAACCTACGATCGGATCAACCAGTATGGGGCTACGCCGATTACGGTTCGATCAACGCGGTTCGAGGAGCGATCTTCGTACTTGCTGGTCTGCCTTCGATCGGTTCTCGCGAAACACTTGGTGGTCTCGGTCGTGGACCTAACGGAGTGAAGCTGGCACAATTTACTGACGGATTGTCAAACACAGCGATCATTGGCGAAGATGCAGGCCGTCCAGCCATCTATATCCGAGGCAGACGAGGGCTGAATCCCAGAACTTCTGCTTTAGTTGCAGGTAAGCCATTCGTTGGCGACGGCTGGGGCTGGGCTGATATCAACGCTGGCTTCTCAATCGACGGTGTAGGAGCCACCGGACTGGCCAACGATACCAACAACAACGGTACCGTTGCCAGCAACCAAGGCACATGCATGATCAATTGCATCAACGACAGCGAACTGTACTCGTTCCACACAGGTGGAACCAACATGCTGTACGGGGACGGTTCCGTTCAGTTCGTGGCTGCGACCATCGATGTGAGGGCGCTAATTGCCTTGTGCACACGTGAGTGGGGCGATATCGGCGGCAATCCATAGTCGCGGCCGCCGCGGGCTCGATTTCCATTTCCCGATGAGTCGCATCGGCGATCAAATTTCCAAAGCCTGGGACGCGATCTTCGCCTCCCAGGCATCATGACTACTCCCAGTCAGGATGACTACAGGGTGCGCGAGTTTCCCGCCCGCTGTTCTTGGTGCGAGCGTTCTCGTACGCTGATCGTCGATGAGATCCAGAAGTGAACTGAGTAAATGGCGTTTGGCGTTGGGGTTCTTTCATTGATCCAACATCATCCTGTCAATCCGGTAAATCTATGTTCCCGTTTCTTTCGGCTTTCTGTTGCGATCGTGGACGAACGGGCTGGGCAGAGCGTTCGCCGTGAGAGGTCGAGCCAAAAAAGCCGGGCAAATTGGCTTGGGGGCTAGCATTTCTTGCGTAAACCCTTCAGACTAGTGGAGTAAATCCGCTAACTAGAATCATGGATAGGAACGCGAATGTCTCGGGAAAATGGAGATGGGGCTGTCGAGTCCAAGTCGATCGAAAAGATTCAGAC
>CAYWNG010000026.1:0-21559 GCA_964458685.1 uncultured Pirellulaceae bacterium | reverse complement strand
TTGTGAATGATCTAGTAATCATCGAGTGCAAATCTACGTCCAAGTACTCCGAGATTTTTGAAGCTCAGGTTCTAACTTATCTTCGGCTGATGGATCTGAAGTTAGGCTTGGTTATTAATTTTGGCGTAAAATTTGTAAAAGACGGATTCCATCGCGTCGCAAATGGACTGTGAGCGAGCTGGCTTGTGATCGGATCTTTGCGTCCCTGCGCCTTCGCGCCTTTGCGTTAAAAAATGGTTCTGCTGTCTCGGCGGAATTCGTCTCAATCAGCGAATCATAGATTGCGAGTTCACCGCAACTTGTAGATAGCGACTCGTCATCACTCAAAATCCGAAGAACGGAATTTAACGCAGAGACGCGAAGGCGCGAAGAATCAGTCGATAGGACCAAGTCTTCTAGCTTGTAATCGGATCTTTGCGTTTAAATTAAAATGGCTTTTCAGTCCAAATGGCAACTCAAGCCTAGGAATTGAAGCTGCGATTGCGGAGGAGAACGTCGCCGATGTAGCGATGGACGACTTCAAAGTCGGGCAGTAGTTGCAGCAGTTGTCGTAGATTGACTTGGCCTTCATACAGTTGTTTGTTGCTGTACTCGGTATAGATGTAACGAGTCTTCTTGAGCGATTCAGCGGCGCCGCGAATGAAATCGACTTCCGCACCTTGGACATCGACCCAGATGAAATCGATGTGGTTGATCCGTTGTTGGCGACACCAGTTGTCTAGCGACTGAGTCTGAATCGTGATCTTCTGATCGAAGCGACACCAAGGATGTTCTTTGATGTGCTCCTTGGGGCGGCGAATGGAACCAGAAAGATCCCAGCCTTCGGGTCGCAGATCCTCATAACCGGGTGCCGTGGGAACTCCGTCGCTCACATAAAATTCGGTCGTGCCTTCGCGATCGGCTATGGCCATTTCGAACAGATGAGCTCTTGGATCAGTCACGCGTTCACGGAATCGCTTGATAGCTCGCGGATCAGGCTCAAACGCGTAGACTCGCGCGCCGCTGCCAAACATGCTGAGGAAGCGATTGGTTTCTGTGCCGTCGTTGCAACCGACTTCCAAGATCACCGGCGAGTCCGTACCCAAGAGTGCAGGCAGACTCTCCACCTCGAATTGGCCGCTTGTAATTGGTGGCTCGAGCTTCAAAAGTACCTTGAGAGCTCGTGCACTTTTTTCAATCACCTTCATCGTCTTGCATCCTTGCGGGCATTGTTCTCTTGTTCGCTGATCGCTCCGAGTGCTTGCGATACTAGCTTTTCTGCCTTTCTGAGGCAACCCGAAGCGACCGAACACGCTTGAAGGAAAAAAGCAACTCGTTCAATGCTAGCTAAGGCTGCACACGCAACCAAAAGCGGCTAGACTGACAGACTATCGTTTGAATCAAGCTCGCCGAGGCAATCAAGGAGAAAATTGAATCATGAAGTACGGCATGAACCTGTTGTTGTGGAATGGTGAAATCAATGAAGGCATGTTGCCAACGCTAGAAAAACTTAAGGCCATGGGCTACGACGGGGTTGAAGTTCCTCTGTTCAATCTCGGCCTCGACTACGCGGCTTGGGGCAAGCGATTGGATGACCTAGGACTTCGTCGCACGGCCGTTACCGTTCGCAATGTGGAAGACAATCCGATCAGCCCCGATGCGTCCGTCCGAGCTAAAGGTGTTCAGCTCAACAAGCAGACCTTGGACTGTTGTGCAGCTCTTGGAGTCGAGAACTTAGTCGGCCCCATGCACTCGGCGCTGGGCCATTTCTCGGGAGCCGGTCCCACGGCCGATGAGTGGAAGTGGGGCGTCGATAGCATGCGTCAAGCGGCTGAGCACGCGGGCAAAGTTGGAGTCACCTTGTGCGTCGAAGCGTTGAATCGATTCGAATGCTACTTCTTGAACGCTCATGCCGATGCAGCTCGGTTCGCTCGTCAGGTCAATCATCCCGCTTGCAAGATCATGTACGACACATTCCATAGCAACATCGAAGAGAAAGATATCGTGGGAACATTGCACGAGATCAAAGATGTTGTGCAACACATTCACATCAGCGAAAACGATCGCAGCACTCCGGGCGCAGGCAACGTCAACTGGGAAAAGAATTTTACAGGACTGTCGGAGATCAAATACGACGGCTGGCTGGTGATCGAAGCGTTTGGTCTAGCTCTTCCCGAGCTAGCTGCGGCGACTAAGATTTGGCGACGAATGTTTGAGAGCGAATTGAAGCTTGCTGAAGAGGGACTGGCTTTCATGAAAGCACAAGTCGCCAAGAAGTTCGCCTAGTTCCACGACACTAAAGCTCAGCACACCCTCGAGTCCATCTTTGGAAGCCATCATGAAACTTTGTCGTTCAATCAAGTTAGCTGCACTGCTTGTCGTACTGGTCATCGGCCAAGTTAAACTACTGGCAATGACTATAGATCCGGCAACTCCCACGGAACCAGCGGCTAGCAGCAAGCCCAACATTGTCATGATTTTGGCCGATGACTTGGGCTATTCGGACTTGGGGTGTTATGGCAGTGAAATAGATACGCCTAACCTAGATCGGTTGGCAAAGAACGGGCTTCGCTTCACGCAGTTCTACAACACGGCTCGTTGTTGGCCAACGCGGGGAGCACTCTTGACTGGCTATTACGCACAGCAGATCGGTCGCGACAAATTGCCGACAGTCCCAGGCGGCAACAACAAAAAGCGACCCGAGTGGGCTCGTCTGTTGCCGGACTATATCAAGCCGGCTGGATATCGCTGCTATCACAGTGGCAAGTGGCACGTTGACGGCAAGGTTTTAGATTCAGGCTTTGATCGTTCGCTAGACATGCGAAATCAGGGCAATTACTTTTCGGCCAAGAATAACTTGATCGACGACAAGCCGATTAAGGTCGACGAAAATGAAGAATACTATGCCACGACGGGTACCGCTGATCATGCCATTGATTGCTTGAAGGATCACGCGGCTAATCATGCTGAAAAGCCGTTCTTCCATTACATCGCTTTCATCGCGC
The DNA here is from genome assembly GCA_964458685.1 of uncultured Pirellulaceae bacterium. Lineage (GTDB taxonomy): Bacteria > Planctomycetota > Planctomycetia > Pirellulales > Pirellulaceae > Aureliella. The sequence goes on along the minus strand of CAYWNG010000026.1, from coordinate 18,575 downwards.
CGCACTTTCCCTTGCACGCTCGACCTCAGGACATCGCCAAATATCAGGACCGATACGCCGAAGGATGGCAAGCGCTGCGTCAATCGCGCTACAATCGACAGCGACAGTTGGGGCTCGTATCAACGCCGCTTTCGAAGGTCGAGCCAGAGGTGGGACCACCGTATCATTTTCCCGCTGCCTTTGAGAAGTTGGGCCCGGGCGAAGTGAATCGACCGTTGCCGTGGGAACAGTTAAGTGATGAGCAAAAGTCGTTTCAAGCGATTAAGATGGCGATTCACGCGGCGATGGTAGATGCGATGGACCAAGAGATCGGCCGCGTGTTGTCCCAGTTGGAAGCGATGAACGCGTTGGAGAATACGATCGTCATGTTTGCATCCGACAATGGAGCCAGTGCGGAGATCATGGTGCGCGATGGTGGCCATGATCCCGAGGCTTCACCGGGTAGTGCCGCGACCTATCTGTGTTTGGGCCCCGGATTTTCCAACGCGTGCAACACGCCCTTTCGACGTCATAAGACTTGGGTTCACGAGGGTGGGATCAGCACGCCCTTAATTGTGCACTGGCCCAAGGGCATCACAGACAAAAATGCTTTGCGTCATACTCCTGCGCATGTTATCGACTTTGTCCCCACAGCCTTGGAGCTGGCTGGTGTCACTAAGCCTGAACAGTGGCAGGGAATGCCTATTCCCCCGGCTCCCGGAAAGAGCCTAGTGCCAGCGATGAACAAAGATGTCACTATCGAACGTGAGAGTCTCTGGTGGCTGCACGAAGGCAATCGCGCCGTTCGAGTCGGCGATTGGAAGCTAGTTTCCACCGCAGACGGTCCATGGGAGCTTTACGATCTGTCTGTCGATCGCGCCGAACAGAACAACTTAGCCAGTCAAATGCCCGATCGCGTTCTTCAGTTAGAGAAGATCTGGCAGCAGCAAACCGACGATTTTACGAAGCTCGCTCAACCTTAGACCTGCTCAATCATAAGTTCGATGGGTATAGAGGTGTTGTCCGTGCCAAGCAGAGAGTGGAAACTGGATCGCGATGGTTTTTTCATTCTGCCGCGAGCCGTGGATACGGAAGTGATTGAACGACTGCTTGTTCTATTCGATGACGCATTTGCAGATCAGTCGCAGTCGGTTCTTGCCAGATCGAGTCGAGGCCATGTCTATGCGGCGCGAAATCTAATCGAAGCTATTCCTGAAGTATCAACTGTTTGGCAAAGTAGTCGCATGCTAAACGTCTTGCGAGAAGTGCTCGGCGACAAGTTTGGCTTGGTTAGAGCCCTATTCTTTGACAAGCCTCCCGAACGCACCTGGAACCTGCCATGGCACAAAGACACATCTATCGCCGTCAAGGATAACCAAGCCAGATCATCAGCTTTCTCTCGACCAACGGTTAAAGCAGGCGTGCCTCATGTGATAGCCTGCGATGAGGTGTTGAGCCAAATGTTGACGCTGCGGATTCACCTAGATGAAGTAACTGATGAAAACGGGCCACTTCGAGTCATCCCTGGCTCGCACCTTTCGAGTCAATGCGACGGAGTTGGCGTGGACAACGCGGTCACAATCCATGCCGAACCTGGAGACGTGTTGGTCATGCGACCCTTAATCAGTCATGCAAGCGGACTATCCAATGAAGGTACGCTCCGTCACAGGCGAATTCTTCACTTGGAATTCGCCGCAACCGAAATACTGGCTGACGGATATCAGTGGCATGACTTTGTGCCTCCCTCCTGAAATCATCCCAAGAGGACCAAAGTGGATTCGTAACAATTGAAAGATCAAAAATTGATCCACATCGGCTATACGGATTGATCGTGGCTGAAAGCGAATCGCTGATCGCCATCCAACGCGAGTGTGATTTTCAATTCGATGGATTTGTTTTCATTCGCAAGCGCGACATAACCAAGCAAATCCAGGGAACGGAATCCCAACGTTACCACGCATCGATCATGCGCAAGGAAGGGCACTGGAAAACGCCACCAAAATCGATCAAGACGCTTCCCATGGATTCCTGGGAAGATCTCTTGCTCGCCCTAGTTGAAAAACCAGCAATCATCGAAAACGAGCGATTGGGAGTTTGTTGGGTTGGAGTATTAAAGGGATGCACCAAAACTGCTGCATTGATACATTACTTTAATACTGTGGGTGTTTTCGATGACAACATAGACCGAGTGCCGTTTCGATCCATCACTTCTGTTCAATACGGCGACAGATACACGACAACGCATTTCAAATATCTTAAGCGAAATCGAGCCAAATAGGGTCCAAAGTGCTAGATCAAAGAATGTTGGAACCAATTGCGGCCCGAAGCAGTTCATACTGCAAACGGAAGCCCTGATCAATACGCCTTTTCCACAGTGACTTTTGCACCGGACTTTTCGAACTTCGACCTCCAGTCGTTGGCTTCAGCTTCTGTGAGTCCACTTGCCAACTCGATTGGCAATTCCTTAATCAACTCGCCGACGGACTTCAGATCCAAATTGGTAATCTTCATTACCCCTTTGATTACCAGAGTTTTGTTGTTGCCAGCGCCTGATAGAACGATTTTGAATTTCTTGGGCGAGTCTGTTGGCTTCGAATCAACCTTTTCAGGTTTTGCGCCAGCTTTTTTGCTACCAAGCTTCTCGAGATTTACGTTGGAAATAATCAAGTCCGTACGACGTAGGCTTTCTCCGTTATCCCTTGACACTCAGCAGCCAAATCGGAGACCGGTTACATACGTCCTGAACGAAGCTTTTGCCAAGATATCTTCGGACGACATAGCAAACACTTTATTGTGGCTATTGACAATGAGAGATGGGGGGGGGTAATCTTTTGTCGATCTAGAAACGATATCGACATAACCTTAAACAAAAAGGACGCTCGAAATGTTGAACAGACGAAAACTGCTGACAATGTTAGCAATGGTAATGATCGTGGGCTGTAGCCATTCAGGTTCCGGCGCAATCGGTAACTTCGGCAGATTTAGAATGATGGCCCCGGAAGATCCACCATTAGGAGCACAGTTCGTTATAAAACTTTATAACGACAATGGAAACGAAAAAGTGCTTGTCGCCAGTGACGTGATGCAGTACACAGGAGTCTCCAATCTATACGGAAAACAATACCAATCGAGAGCTTTTTTTGCGGATGAGCTCTATCAAACGAACGTCGTCGAGTATTGGATGATTGACCCAGCGACTGGAAATCCGCCAAATGCTTATCCAAATGCCATTGGGGCTGATACAGCTTTTACTTGGAACGGAATGACGATTATCGAAGCGAGTGAATAGTGTGGATTAAGAGAAAAGCGATGACCCTGGTTGAACTTTTCGTAATAATTGGGGTCATCGCATTAATATTGTCAATTCTTTTGCCCGCGATTCAGGTTGTGAGAGAATCTGCTCGGCGCTCAATTTGTACAAATAACCTAAAGCAAATCGGAATAGCTGCCCATAATTTTCATGCAACGAATAAGGAATTGCCTCGCAGTTTAGGGCCACTTCGAGCACTTCTTGCCGATTTAGATCCTCCTCTTGAGACAGCAATACGGACTGAACAACAGGGTTGGCGGCTACCCTCGATATATCGATGTCCATCGGACGGTTTCCAAGTCAGACGAAGCGCTGAAATATCCTACCGGATCAGCAACGGATCTGTTATCGGAGAAATGTCCGGGGCGTTTAATGCTGGTAAACCAAGAAGATTTTCCGATTTTGGAGATGGTCTTAGCAACTCATCCTATTTTGCCGAGCAACTCTACTGTCTGGAATCATCATTAGTGGAAAAACACACTGATCCGGCGGTTATTAAGGCATACCCACTACGCGCAGCGCATGGGCTTCTGAAAAGTTACATTCGAGGTGAAGAGGATTTGTTATGTGAAGAAGCAGCTCAACTAAAGCGGAACGGTGAGTTTGCAAAAGGCGCTTATTTCACTCCCGAGATAGGCTGGGGGAATCCGAGCGGCAATGAGTATCTTTATACGCATATCGGGCGGCCGAACGACTGGAGGTTCTCTTTCCCAATAAGTGGATATGGGATTCAGTCACCGTCGAGTCAGCACGCAGGTGGAGTTAATGTGCTCTTTGCTGACGGACATGTTTCGTATGTGACGAGCGAAATTGACATTAAGTTATGGCGCAGCGTGGGAACTATAAATGGCCAGGAGTCGCTGCAACTCGAATGAAATCAGCACTTTCGAAGATTTTAGTCTCGGTAAGCATCTTTGTGGCAACATTCTTGTTGAGTCGAAATGTTGATTGGTATTCATTTCTTAAACCACAGTGCCCTAGCAGAGGTTCAGAAATTACTAGGTCTGACGATAATTTGCAGGAGTTGTCGATTGATGGGCAAAGTATTTTGGATCAATCTCAGCTAGAAGTAATTGCGAATAGAAAGGTAACTTTGGCAGGAAAAGTCAGATTGAAGAGTACAAACTACAGATGGAGGCATATGAAGGTCAAATCTGGCGCCGGAAATCGGTTCCCGGTGGACATTCCACTGTTGGCGATTCGAATACAGATCTCAAGACTGTCGTCCTTTGGAGAAAAGATTCTGTGGACAAAGCACGTTACAATGCTCGAACATAAGAATGGAATCATAGAGTGGAACTCAGTAGTAGAGATACCGAATAGGCAGGGAGAGTATCGGTTTTCCATTGATGAAGTGGAGTATAATGAAGTGTTCTCCTACTCGAAACCACTTAATGAGAGAGAACTTTTTAGTGTAAGATCCGTTGTTCGAGACTAACCAAACGTGTGGGTAGTAACCCTTAACCTAGTGAGCGCAATAACTAAGCAACAGGATAACTCGGTTACCGACTTGAGGGATTCACTTCACACTTCCGAGAGTTGCTCATAGGAAGGCTGGGACCTATATCAACTCTGGTTTGCAAAGTCGAAAAGATCAGAAACTTGATCCAGGACTGCCTGTTCAGCTTCACAAATCTTGCCGAATCCTAGAATTCCTCCTGAAGCCATAGCCACTGCGCGACAGTTTAGGAGCAACCGTGAACCTAGCTCACTCCAAACCTCATCGCTCAATACCTCGCGCTTGGCTCGCATCGCATCTTCCCAAAGCGTCATTAGCTTATTATTGGGGCGAGTATCCAGCCAACTTGTGAATAGCTTCAACGCAACCGGGTTCTCGACAACCTCAAATTGCGTTAGCGCAGCAGTTACCGTCTGGCGTTCGTCCTCGGTGACAGAACCGCTTGCCCAAGCCGTAAAGGCGATGGGAATCAAATCGATTGCATCCGCGTTCTCTGCGCGAAAGCCTGCGTCGTAAAGATCTGAAACGATTTGGGGATTCTTAATTCGAACTGCTAAGGCAAGTTCGTTCTTCTGTTCCTCGATCGTCAGGGTGTCCAAGAACTCCTTTTGCAACGCAAGCTCGCGAGCAGTAATCTTTAGGTCTACCATCTTATCAGTTCGTCCCGCATTCGAGTCGTTAATCAGCATAGCTATCATCCTTAAACGAGAAATGGGAAAGATACGTCAGCAACAGTCGTTCAGATACTAGCCCATTCTGGCTCTTCGTTATCCAGTGGGCTATTCGGAAAGTCAGCTTCGTCATGCGATGCACGAATCAGTGTTGAATGGTGGCACTGACTTGGAGCATCGCGGTCGGCAATCGCTTGTTGGGTAGCTGTACGAGCGATACGAGTAGCCATAAGTCCATCTTTGGCTGTTGGCATCGCTCCAATATCACCGGTCTGTAGCGCGCGATGGAACTCGGCATACATGCCTGCAAAGTTCTTCTCTGGGTGCCAATGTAACCATTGAGTCCCGTGTGAATTGCGCAGCTCGAACGTGTGCTCTTCGCGGTTGTATCGAATTACGCCATCGGTTCCGATGATTTCGTACTGGAAGTGGCTTCGCGGTTCCTTGGAAGTCGCGTTGTAGGAGAAGCTAATCTCGACCAACGTGTGAGCTCCACAATGATGGCCCATATGCAAATACATATGATCGGGCGCTTCGAAGTCTTCAACCCAAACACCGATGCCACGTTGCCATTCCACCTCCGACTCTAGCCACCAGCGAGCCAAATCGATCTGATGGACACCACAATCGACGATAGGGCCGCCTTCTAGCATTCTTCCTACTCGCAACGCACTAGGTACGCGTTCGCCTTTTTCATCCCAACTCCACTTACCGTGCAGATTCCAAAGGTAGTTCAGCCGCAGGTCTCGAGCTTCTCCAATGGCTCCGCGACGAATCAACTTGTGTATCTCCTGAGCCGCGCCACTGAACCGGTAGGTGAATCCCGTGTAAAACTGTAGACCCGCTTTGTCCATAGCATCAATCATCGTCAGGATGTCGGACTCATTCATCGCGAGCGGTTTTTCGCAAAGCACATGCTTGCCATACTTCGCCGCCTTAAGCACATGCTCAAGGTGCATCGGCGCTGGGGAACAAATCACCACGGCGTCGATATCCGACTCCCAAAATTCCTTCTCATTTGGATAGGCATGAGGCACATGAAACTTGGATTGCATGGCTAGGGCACGACTCCACTTGGTGTCGTAAAGCGACTCAAGTACCAGCCCATGTGTCTGCTTGATTGCTGGCAAGTGCCCCAGTTCAGCGATCATTCCGCAGCCCAGTACGCCAATATGCATGTTGATTCTCTAGAGATTAAGAGGCTTGCGCCTGAGTATTTTGAATTACAGTTGGATCAGTCGTTCGAGCTTCTTTCAATTTTCGCTATCCATAATCCGTAGGCACGACTAGCGTTGGACATCTGGATCTACGAATCACTTCCGAAGGAATTGACCCGAGAACAGGAACATCGGAGGGCGAATCGACTATGTCCATCCTGACAATGGTTAAAACGATGAGATCGGCCTCCTTACATTCCGCTTGTTGAAGAATTTTCTCTACCGGGGAGCCTGGCAAGGTCTTGATCACCCAAGTCCAACCATCGACACGCGGTGGATTGATGTTTGGAGTAGCATCTGGGGACCCTACGTATAGCAACGTGAATGAACCGGTTCGCTGATCCAAGCAATCAACCAAATGCGAAACAAATCGCAGAGCGTTGATTGGATGAGGATCGGAGATACATGGAATCAGAATCTTTGTCAGCCGAACGGCTCCGCTGCTCGGCGAAACAAAGCGACTTGAGTTACTTGGAACAAAAAGGGTCGCATGAAACGGAGATCGTGAATTTGCGAATCGCTTTGAGAGAAGTAGTTGATCGATTCGTCCATCCTGAGCTTCGGCGTCTAAAACGAACAAGTCTGTCGTCGTAGCCATCCGTCGCCAGACGGTGGCTGAGTTCAGTCGGACAGATTCCAGCTCGACCATCTCGGCTCGCATGTCCGAAGGCAGCCCCCAAAGCTCCAGCATCTTTCGAAAACGAGCAACCGACGAAGCCTGAGCGGCTTTCGACGGCGATGGATCTAGCTGCAGAACCTTAAGACAACGCTTGCTCGCTACTGCAATCCGCAGCGCGTGAGCTAACACTGCTCCACCTGATTCCGTTGAATTCATCGGAATCAGAATCGAGCCGATTGCTTCGTGAGGATTCGGGTTTGCAGTTTGCATAAGTTATGGCACGCTTTGCAGCGGAAAGATCGAGATAACGAGTCATGAAACGACCTAGTCAGGGCTCAGCGGCTTACGCAAGCCTGCCAATACTACGCAGAAAATTAAGTTTGGTTGAGACAATTACGTTATGGAAATCGTTTGATTTTTTCAAACTTTGAGGGCCTGAAAAGACTGCATTGCGGCGACTTAGAAACAGGGTTTTCCTATGGCAGCACATCGTCTTCCGCTGACTCGTTAGCTTGACTGGGCCTTGGTCTAGTGCGAAAATTCGCATGGTCGTTGATGTGCAGTGGCCGGAATGTTACTGAAGTTGTCGCAGTTGCCACCATCAGCCCAAGATCGCGGCTCGAGTTCTGTAGAGTTTGTTGATTGGCTTCCACACTTACGCGGACTTACCTAGGTTCTTTCGACCATCAGAGCGAGTCTTGGGGAGGGCTAAAATGGATCGTCGGGAGTTCTTGTATTTGGGAGCCGCAGTTTACGGGGGCGCAGTTTTCCGCGGCGCAGTTTACGGGGGCGCGGTAGGCAGCGGTCCGATCGAGGCTTCGGATGTTGACGCTTCTCTTAAGGCGGTCGAGGGATCAGACCTGACGTTGACGCCGAAAACTTCCGATTGCTGGGAACTGGCATTTAAGCCACGCCGCCCAATGCGAATCCTACAGGTCACGGACACCCACTTCAGCAGTACCGACGAGAAGGACCGGTTAAGCGCTCAAACGCTTGACTTACTTATCCGTCGCACCAATCCGGACCTGATCGTCCACACGGGAGACTTTGTCAACAACGACTCGAAAGCTCTGGTGACGTGGGGCGGAGTCGAGTACTTCAACCAACTCGAGCGACCTTGGGCACTCTGCTTCGGTAACCACGACTACCCGGTCCATAACTCTAAAGGAAGCTTATCGCTTGAGGATTTTCGCAAGTCGCTGCAAAACTGCGCTATGGGGTTCGCCGATATCGAGAGGACGCGGCAGTACTGCTACAGGCACGACCATGTGAACAGCTATTTCGGTACTTGGCAGGGCATCGATTTGCACTACGGGCGGGTGAGCGGTTGGGGTGGGTATGGCAAGTGGCCTCGTGGCGGCCGGCTGATCTTGCTGAATCCGAATACCGGCAGGTTTACCCATCGCGAGTTCGTGATCTGAGGTTGATTGTCAGTGAAACGCGTTTTTGGTGTTGCAGGACAACGAGTTCAGCTTGCAACTACGAGCTAGCCCAAACATAATTCAGAGTCACGAAGCTGGATCGCACCGCGATTGTACTGGGATGCAAGCGCCCGTTCGTGCTTTTGATGCTCGTTCGGAGATGATGTGTGTTCCTAGTTTCGCTCAAGATGCTCTTCTATGATCGCGCGAAGTACATCGGCCTCGTTCTGGGAATCGCCTTCTCCACGCTTCTGATCAACCAACAGGTCGGCTTATTCATTGGCTTGCTGTCTCGAGCTGGGGCGGTCATTGACGACGTTCCCGAAGCCAACTTGTGGATCATGGATCCCGGCGTAAAGAATCTCGATACCGTCTTTCCGTTGCGGGATACGGAGTTGGGAAGAGTGCGTGGCGTTGCGGGTGTGCAATGGGCTGTACCATTCTTTAAGTCCAACGCCATTGTGCGAACCGCAAGTGGAGAGCTGGAATCGGCCCTGTTGATCGGAGCAGACGATAACTCGCTGATTGGACTTCCACCAAAATTCGTCCTGGGAAGCGCTGAAGATTTGCGCCGACCTGATGCGGTGGCTATCGGCGAGGACGGTTTTGGAAAAGTCTGGCGCGGTGAGAAGATTTCGCTAGGCAAGATCGTCGAGCTGAACGATCGCCGGGCCGTTGTGGTTGCAGTTGTGAAAGACTCTCCGAAGTTCACCTCGTCGATCACTTTCTTCACGCGATACTCGCAAGCGCTCGAGTACACGAACAATGGGCGTAATCAATTGTCCTTTCTGCTAGCTCGCACAGAAGACGGAGTTTCGCCTGAGCTAGTTACTCAGCGGATTCATGAACAAACTGGACTTTTGGCGCTCACCTCAAAAGACTTTCGTGAGAGAGCGATCATGTACGTGGTTCGCAACACGGGAATTCCGATCAGCTTTGGAACGGTAATCTGTCTGGGCGTGATCGTTGGGATCAGCGTTGTGGGACTGATGTTCAATCTGTTTGTCCTTGAGAACCTTCGTTACTTTGCAGTGCTCAAGGCAATAGGAGTGAAGAATACGCGACTGATTGTGATGGTCTTACTTCAGGCAAGTGTGGTTGGATTCGTTGGCTATGCAGTTGGCTTAGGGTGCGCGGCGATGTTCTTTGAATTTGCAGGCCGCAATCCGAACTTTGGTGGCTTCTACTTGCCATGGCAAGTTGGTGTTGGTTCGGGAGTGGTCGCAGCGGTGATCATCACGTTAGCCTCCATCTTTGCATTGCGGCGTGTGTTAGTTGTTGAACCTGCAGTTGTCTTCCGCGGCTAGATAGGATCAACACGCATGAGCACACAGAAAACTGACGCGGTGAGTCTCGGACCAGAAGGTATGGCGGTTCGTTGTTCGAAGGTTGCGAAAGAGTTTCGTGCAGGCCAGAACATAATTCGAGTCCTTCAGGGGATCGACCTAGAGATTCCTTATGGGCAACAGACCTTTATCGTTGGCCCAAGCGGTTGCGGAAAGACGACGCTGATTTCAGTTATCGCGGGCTTGCTCGCGGCTACCGAAGGAGAGATCGAAGTTCTTGGTAAGTCCATTAAGTCGATGAGCGGTGGGCAGTTGGTTGACTTTCGAGCCAAGAATCTGGGGTTCATCTTTCAACAGTTCAACCTGATACCAGCCTTGAGCGCAGTGGAGAATGCGGCTGTTCCGCTGTTGGTGCTTGGATCGACGCGGCGCAGAGCTTTGCAAGCTGCTTCAGAATTGCTGGACAGACTGGGAATGGCAGAACATCGCAAGAAGTATCCGCGCCAGTTATCTGGGGGCCAGCAGCAACGAGTGGCGATCGCTCGATCTCTCGTACACAATCCACGCATCTTGATATGCGACGAACCGACTGCTTCGTTGGACGCCGAATCGGGTCACGCCGTGATGGAAATGCTCAAGGAATTGGCATCAACCCCCGATCGCGCGGTCATTGTGGTGACTCACGATAACCGCATCTATTCGTTCGCTGATCGGATCGCTCATATGAGCGACGGAAGAATCAAAAATATTGAAACCAGAGAGCTAGTGAGCCCATGACGCGATTTTTTGACTCGTTAACTTCGATAGGCTCGGTACTTGGAGCCATCGTGATGATCTCGTTGGCGGCCTACTTGATCAACAAGAATGAACCGAAAACCAGCGAGGTTTCGGTGAGAACTTCACCGCCCGTTCGTCCAGTCAGCGATGGAGATGGAGATGGTGGAAGTGGCGGCAGTGGAAATGGCAGTGGCAGCGGAAATGGTGATCGCGCGAAGCAAAGCTCTTCAAACTTGGGACGAACTTTCGTGGGTGGCGTCGGAATTGTCGAGCCTGCGGGAGAAGCCATTAGCGTTGGCTCACAGTTGCCGGGTATTGTTGCAGAAGTGCGAGTGAATCCCGGCGATGATGTCGAGGCTGGTCAGACGTTGTTTGTACTGGATGATCGGACTGCTCGAGCCAATATCGCAGTAGCCAAAGTTCAATTAGCCGCCGAGGAAGCCAAGCTCCAGGATCTTGTAGGTCAAGTAGCCACGCAGCGAGCGCGAGTCGATGCGGCCAGTGCGAGGGTGGATCTTGCTGAAGCAACCTTACGAGATGCAAATCGCGAGCTGAAGCGTGCCGAGGAACTCGCGCTCAGCAATGCAATTTCGGCAACTGAGCTTGATCAGAATCGACTGAGTGTCGAAGTCGCACAGGCACAGTCTAGAGAAGCTGCTGCGAACTATCGCCAGGAGCTTGCGAACCTACAGTTGATCTCTTCAGATCCCGACGGTCCCAAGATTCTGGTTCAGAAGATCGCCATTGAACAAGCTAGAGCTGCCCTAGAGCGCGAGCAGGTGGTATTGGCTCAACACACGATCGTGGCACCGCGAGCCAGTCGCGTTTTGCAAGTGAAGGTCCGAGCCGGCGAGTACGTCCCAGCCGCAGTACTAGCGACTCCGGTGATCACGTTGGGAGTTGTCAAGCCATTGCACGTACGCGTCGAAATTGACGAAGCGGATATCACTCGATTCAGTGGTACTGCGAAAGCCTATGCTTCGGTGCGCGGGCGACCCGATAATCGATTTCCGATGACCTATGTTCGCACTGAGCCTTACGTAATACCCAAAAAGACACTCACCGGAAGTGTCAGTGAACGAGTTGACACTCGCGTACTTCAAGTCATCTATTCGTTGAAGCCCGAGGCTCTAGCCGCGTGGCCCGGCCAACAAATTGATGTGTACATTGAGTGTAGTGATGGGACATAGTACTTTGCAGGTGAGGCAATATTTATTGATTTCGAGTGTCGGTGGTGAAGTTCGGCTTCCTCTGCGTTACAATGCTTGCGAATGGGTGGAGGTCAATGGAAGACAGTCGTCACACGCTCCCTCTTGTTGACCCCTAATCTCCATCTAACTAATCTCGAATTGTGTGAAGTATCATCCCAGGGTATTCGAATGATACGATCGTGTGCCTTTATCAGATGCAGCTTTGTGCTTTGTTGCGTTTTGGCGAGCCAAGTTCTGGCACAACGTGAGATCGATAAAGCAATTGAGGCGACTGTATTCATCAAGACTAAGGATGGACAGGGTTCTGGATTTCTAATTCGACGTTGGGATTCAGTAGGACTGATTGCAACAAATGCGCATGTGGTATCCGGACCCAATGTGGTTCACTCGAATATCGAAGTTGTATTCAATAGTGGTGCTAATTCTGAAGCGGCTGTCAAAGGAAACTTGGTAGCTATCGATCCCTTGGACGACATTGCATTATTGGTAGTCGAGTACGGCAATCTTCCTAAGCCACTTGATCTACAGCTAGCGAAGACTTGCAGTGTTACAGAGAAGGTGTTCATCATTGGCTTTCCGTTTGGAGAGAGTCTAGCACTCAGTCGCAGGAACCCATCGCCCTCGGTATCGACGGGAGCGATTTCTGCGCTACTCCCATCCAAGATCGCGTCCGTTGAAATGTTGCAGTTAGATATCAGCGTTAATCCTGGCAATAGCGGAGGTCCCGTCATTGATTTAGAAGGGAAGGTGGCAGGAATTGTTACCGCAAAGTTTGATGGAACGAGTATTGGCTTTGCGAGTCCAATCGATAAGCTCCATGATCGATTGAATGGAATGCCTGTCACGATCGGTATCAACCTGTGCCCCGAAGACAACAAACGTTTTCAGCTACGCGGCTTGGTGTTTGATCCCTTTGGCGATCTAAGCTCCATAAAACTGCACCTGGTGGATACTACAGCCAAAGGTATCGATCCCGATGCATTGGCAAAAGAAAAGAGCTGGCCTTTATTGCCTTCCAAGTCACAATGGGAGACTGAGCGCAATGGAGCGTTTTTTGCTTGTAAGCTTGAACCAACGACCGACATGCTCCGTCTTGAAAAGCCATTGATTGCACAGTTCGAGTATGTTCGTTCGGATGGAAGTACCTTGATTTCGCAGCCACACTTGGTTGCTCCACTTACCAAGGAGGGTACACCCATGCCAACCAACCCCAAGGAACGAGAAATGCTTCCCTGGCCAGTTCATGGCCAACCTCTAACGAGCACGCCTGAGTGGGATGGTATACTGCGATATCCCAAGGATGAGAACAGCGAGCCTACTTTCACAGTCGGCAAAGTCAAGCTAATTTCGAGCGGCGATTCGATGACTTCTCCAATTCAAATCGGAGATCGTAGCATCCGCAAACTGCAGTATCCAATTGAAAAGGTTTGCGAGAGTATCTTCTGGTTGGATCAAGGCTCGCGAACGGGTTGGCTCAGTCAAGCAGGGCAGTTGAACACAATCCAGTATCCCTCCGGTCGATCTTTTGCGACTCAGGAATTGCTGAAGGTCCCCAGTCAATGGGCGGTTTGCGATAGTCTGCTCTATCTTTATTCACGCGGTCAGATCGGACAGATCGACTTGAGCAACAGTAAGCTATTGAAATCGTTGCCGCTTGATCTGAAGAAGGAGGAGAGAATTGTCGGAGCTACGCAAGAACAAAAGCTCATCATTCAAACTTCATCCAAGCAGTCTCCGCTGAGGGTGATTGACTTTACAGACGAAATTACCCGAAGTATCTCGTGCGATGAATCACTCGACCTGGGAGAGCTAAGCCTGTTGGGAACAGGGCCAAATATGCTGGGTGGCAATAGAGAGCTGCTGCTTTTAGAGATTGACGAAGATCGATTGCGTGTGTCGCAATCCGCAAAGTTGAAGGGTGTCGGATCAGAAACGCGGTTGAGTTATTGTTCTAACCCAAGCGGCGCGATTTTTGCGGTTAATGAGGTTCGTCCGCAAGAGAATTGTTCCCAAATTGGGCTCTACAAGGCTAAGGATCTGCAGACTCCAAGCCTCACTTTTCGAACAAATTCGCCAATTTCCAAGATTGCTATTCCAGTGAAGCAAGGCCCCATTATTCTTTCCGACATCGGCAATCGACTCTACAATTATGACACAAAAAATCGTGCGTTGCGGGAGTTCCGTTTGCCGAACGGAATCCAGCAGATCATTGCTTTGGCCTCGCACCCAACCGAACCTACGACCGCTGTGTTGACCAACCAAGGTATCTACTGGGTGGAGTAAATGTTCAACGATTGGAATAGTTTGAAATGCAAAAATCGAATCGCATATCTGGTTGCGGCCCTACCTATTCTGCTGTTGGCGTCCTGTTCCGGTCCAAGTTCGACCGAGCCTAGTCGAGCGGATAGCCAAACAGTATCCGAGCTTGAGCAAAACGTAGTTGTGCAGGAAGAGTTAATCAAGCAATCGATTCGTATCAAAGACTATGGAAAGTTGGCAAGACTGTTGGTTGGGCCGATCAAGGACGATGCCCAAGCGATTGTTCGTATTCGCGGTGCAGCTCAGGAGGATTTGGTAGCCTTGCGAATCGTCTGCGAACTCTTGCCTGGCGCAAAGCACTTGCAAGGCGAATCACCCTATTTGATTATGGCTTTGAAGCGTGGCAAGTGGGATATCGCGGCCTTTCTGTGGGAGCAGGGGGAACGATGCGATGCGAGTCTTTTTCGGGAAAAGTTCGACCGCGCGCCCACTATCAATATCGTGGATTTTCTGGCCATTCTTCCTGTTTTTGATAGCGAGCTTTCGGAAAAAGACTGGGAAGATCTATGGGAAAGGAATATCCATGTGCACGATTCCAAACATATTCAAGGTTGGGTCGATCACTTCGTGAAGCAACCGAATGAACTACCCTGCCGTGCCCTGGCACGAGTCTTAGCTTCATTCCTAAATACTCGTATGATAAATGTTTCCCGGATTCCGCTCTCAATTTTCTCCACGTTCGAACACGATGCGAAAGTCGCGTTGGCAAACAAATTGATCCAAAATCGAGTCGGCAGTACTTCGCCACGGTTCAGTGGGTTCTTAGAGGACTTTTTAGATGATACGCTGGAGCTAGATCAGCAGCAGTTCAGTCAGCTTGAGTTTCATTGGCCCGAACAGTTTGAGCGGATGCACCTCGCCGAACCAACTCGATGGAGCAATGCATTTCATGAGTCCATGCAGCAAAGAGGAGACTTTTCGCGGCTTGAGCCGTGGAAAGGGCGAATGGCAGAACTGGCTAGTAAGCCCATGGTCAAGCACTACCACAATCAAACTCCCCTGGATGTTGCCATGAATCTGAAGCGCTATGATCTGGTTCAATGGATGGTGGACCACGGCGCTGTGAATTCTTCAAAGACGCAAAACTATACGGGCACAGCCGCGCTGGTCGCAAACATCGAATTCGGCGCATTCAATCCGCTGAATTCAGATAATTACTTTTATGATACCGCTTACAATCCGCTCATTCGCGCTGCCGATCGACATGGGGCCGAACTTGTAGCTCGAGTCAGTAAAATCCTCCAGGATTCGCCTGTGACGCAATCAATTAGAACGCAGGCTGTGGAAGCATTCTTTAAGGCAGGTCGTTTTGACATGCTGCACGCAGTACTTGAATCTAGCGAACTGCATTCCTCCATCCTGTTGGACTATCTAAGTCGCGATAAGGCTACCGAATTTCTTCGATCAATTCCGCCTAACTCCGCCGCAAGTCATTCGCTGAAGAATAGTCTGCCAGAGGTTTTAAAACATGTCTGCACAGATAAGAGTGCTGTAACAATCGACCTCGTTTTTGAGAGCCTATGGCGGTGCGCTCGCGTTGAGCATAAGCAACTCAAAGTTGCATCGCTGGAAGACCTGTTGCGTGCTGTCGACGATCCTCCTGCTCGCAACGGTAGGTCCAGAAAGCCATCCGTAGAAAAAACAGCGATACAAAGTCGTAATACAGCATTAGTGGATAGACTCTCGCAACTACTAAACGATTATGTCGATAGACCTGAGATCTTCAAGACTCTGATTTGGGAGGGAATACCGGTCACAACTGATACTTTCAAGAAAGTAATCGAGGCTCGCAAGCTGGATGTTGCAAAGCTCATTCTGATGGATTTGAATTGGAGAAAGCAAAATGCAGGATTCTTGCGAGAAACCCTTCTAACTGCCCTTGAGAAACGTGATACGCCGATCATTGAACTGTTTAAGGTTGCAGGCATGGAGCACATGCTTACAGACAGTCAGCTAGCTTCCATCAGTAGCCATTTAGGAGGCTCATGATGACGCGAACCTTGCTTTCGACCTCGTGCTTATTGACAATTCTTGTTTTTCTTTGGTCCACCTGCTTTGTTTGGGCCGCACAGAACTTGACTGAAGAGCAGTTGGATCAGCTACAGAAGGCCGTCGTTTCGATCGAATCTCCGAACTGTGTTACGACTGGCCTGCTAGTAGAAAAGAAAGATCGGACTGGGATATTTGTTACCGCGACTGCAAGTCATGAATTCAGAGATAAACGTCGCGTGATGGTTGTGGTCAGTCGTAATGGCATGAAGATGGAGCTGCCTGGGACTGTTTTAGGTTCTGATGCTGATCTAGGCTTAGCTCTGGTCAAGGTGGACTCAGAAGAACTGCCGCCAATGATGAAGATGGCCAGTGTCTTCAACCATCAGGTTACAGATCAATTATGGTTCGCTGGCTATCCGGCTGTTGACATGCCCAAGGTCTCAGTATCGCCTACATCGATTGCAGCATTGCGCAAGAATAACCGACTGGATCTGATTCAGATCGATAGTAACATCGCAGGTGGTCTGGCAGGCTCGCCGCTCTTGAATCAACAGCTTGAGGTGGTTGGGATTGCCATTGGAGGCGTCAAGAATGCGCGGCTATCGGTGGCGCGACCTTTACTATCCCTGAGAGAGTTGATGGAGGGGATGGTGGGAACGACGTTAACAATGCCTGTCTCCAAGAGTTCAAGGTTTCGTCTGCTTTCTCGGTTTTGCTTGCCGGGACGGGAGGCTAAGAGCATCAAGTTCCACCTCGTTCAGCCCGCTAGCGCAGAGAATGCGAACCTGAATCAAGGTGTCAGTTGGCCAGTTTTGGATCGTAGCAAGACATTTGAAGCTGAGATTATTGGGAAGTCTCAGGCTCAATGCGTTTTTTCACTTGAAGGCATGCAGGAGGGCAAATGGCTTGTGCAAGTTGAGGTCATCGATGAATTTGACAAGCACATCTTTTCGCGGCCCTTCGTTCTTTCCAAAGGTCAAGCTGTAGAGCCGCTGCGAGAATACATCAAGGGTGAACCTGAGGTAGACGCAGAATCGAAAACCAAGCCGCTGGATTCGCTGAGTCGCCAGCCGCGCTTAACTGTCTCTAGTTTTTCGAGTCCGATGACTACTGAACCATTCACAGTCGATGAATACAGTGTTCGAGTTCTGCCCTGCAAAATGCCGTCTTTCCCAAACGTTCAAGTGCAGGAGATGTTTCCTGATCAGATTCGTTGGTCAACCGATGGCAAACGGCTGTTTGTGGACTCCGCGCGTAAACTACTTTCCCTCAGCTTTCCAAAGACTGACCAGTGCGATGTCATCGCGGTTCCCTTTGCAAGAAATCACATCACCAAAGAACACATCGTCTCGAACAGTCTTTTGTATTGGTTTGCCAAAGAAGATTATCGAGGAGTCGCTTTGGATCCCGGATCGGCGAAGCATGCCGTTAGTTCGGCCGAGATTTCTGGGATTTTGAAGCTGGACAGTCAAAACAAAGTCAGTTTGATTCAGGCCGGAGAATTAGATGAGCTTCCACTAAATCTTGGCAGCGAAATCCAAGATATCGACAGACTGGGTGTTGCTGCAAACGGAAGAATCTTTTGGGTGGTGAGCCGTGATGCAGTTCGGTTTTACAAGCTTGAAAAAGATAGTGTTAAGTTACTTGGTCAGTTGCGTAATCTATCCGATCAAGATCAGCCTACGAGGATGTTTCAGGTGTCGGCCAGTCCAGACGGCCGAATGGCTTTAGTTCTTTGGCGACCATTTCTTCGCGATGACACCGAGCCCAAGTCCATGAACAGCAAGTTGGTCGTCTACTCTACAAACGATCTTGCTCGTCCGGTGATTGAAACGGAACTCCCGTTTGCTGCGATTCATGTTACGTATTCGCATGGGCACCGTCAGTTTTTCTTTTCGGCGTTAGATGGTTACCTTTGGCGCATGAAGGTTGATGATAAGTCGATTGAACGCGTAGAACTGCCGGGCCCGCCACCTGCTTTTGTAGAACTGCGTGCCAATCCAGTTCACAAGTGTTTAGCCTGCGTTTCAGACCGCGGTATTGTGTTGGTCGAGTAGAGTTTAGATTTCATGAGCAGTAACTCCCCTAATCCTTGGTCGCCTCTAAAAGTTGCCATAGCAGCTTGTGCCGGAATCTTGATGCTGGGTGCTGCGTGGTACTCAACGTCTAAAGTTGTGTCAGGTATTGGCCAGTTGTTCTCGGACGAAGATGACGCAGACCAAGCTACTGATGATGTTTTGTTGCTCTTTGCTGAAGTCGAGCGAATCTCAGCGATTTAATAAGACGATTTTGCTCGGAACTTACTCCAAGACCA
>CAYWNG010000025.1:0-21684 GCA_964458685.1 uncultured Pirellulaceae bacterium | reverse complement strand
TTGGCATCTTCAAAGTCACCAAGACTGGAATTGTTCCCGACTTCCAATTCACCGCAGGTGGTGGCTCATGGGACGAACTGCACTTCGTTGGATTTGCGGCCAGCAACAAACTGGTCACTATCAGTCAGAAGCATAATCTAGTCGTTTGGGATATCGCGGGCGAAAAACCGAAGGCCTTGTTTCAAGGAAATAGCGGCGGCGCGTTAAGCGCTGAACTCAGTCCGGCAGGCGAGCTGATGGCCTTACCAGCCGGCAATGCCATCGCAGTGATCGATATCGCTACCGCAAAAGTCGTCGGGTTAATTGAACGCGACAATCGAGCATTGCAAATTGCCTTCTCTTCGGACGGTACCAAGCTGGCCGCGTACCAGCCTTTCTCAGTCACGATCTATAGCATGGAAAGCGGAAAGGAGCTGAATCGCTTGGCAGTCTCCGACTTCGACCCCAACGTTTCGCTGAATTGGCTCGGATCGTACATCATGGTTGGATCAGTGGTCTACGATGTGGATCGAAGTCTGCCTCTTTGGACTTATGAAAACAAAGCGACTGCTCGTTCTTGCCTTGGTTCTTATTTCTTCTGCGCCTTTGGCGGTGACAAGGGAACCAATGTTGCCGTCAATCGCATTCCCCACGAACAAGCCATCCAAGCGGCATCGACGATTGATCCAGAGAGCATCTATGCGATTCGCCCTGGTGACAGCGTAGCGATCGATTACAACTTTGGCACCGCACCCTCTGATGCTCAAATGGCCATTCGCAATACGGTCGAAGAGAAAGTGCGCAATCAAGGCTGGAAGATTAGCAACACCGCGACGAATACCATCCTGATTGAACTGGAACAAGGCAAGCAGGAGACCGAAGAGTACTACACGCGTGAAGGCTTTGGCCCGTTCTTACCGCCGCCCGGTTTTGGTCCGCGTCCATCCGGTCCACTTGAGTCTGTGACGTTCACTCCTTGGACACACAAGATTACGATTCAAAGCGGTGCCAACCAAGTGTTCCAAGCCGTACATGTCCGCGGAGCCCCAGATAACTTTCGCACGAAGGAAGGCGAGTCGACCCAAGCCTACGTGACGCGTCACTGCCAACCCTCGGCAAGTTACTTTCAGACCCTTCAGATTCCACCACACATTCTCAAGCCCGAATTCAAAGGCGGACTAGGAAAGTCGGTGATTTCCGGTAATGGACTAGGGAACTGAAGTTCCAGTTGATTAAATCAACGGCTCGCTAGCCTAGAAAATAGCGAGTAAATGTGGACAATGCTTGTTCTATCTTCATGAAAGAAGGAACAAGTCAATGTTAAGAATGCTTCCATGCCTGTTCATTGTCGCGGGGTTGCTTCCCGCAATTTCATCCGCCGATGATCCGTTGCAAACGCTGGGAAAATCTTCCAAAGATACTCAGCAAGCCAAAGCGGTAGTGCAAAAGCTGCTCTCGCAAAAAGATCTCAGTTTGACCGCTGTTCTGACTGCGATGAAGTCTCAGAACGACATCGCCAAGAACTACTATCTGTCGGTGGCGCAAGCGGTTGCTGATCGCGAACCAACCCAGTCGGTAGAAGCTTGCAAGCAGTTCCTCACGCAACGCGATCAAGATCCTACAGCTCGCTATTGGGCCTTCACTTACGTGACGACCTATCTGCCAACGATGCGAGAGAAGCTGCTAGATTCCATGATCGACGACCCGTGTCCAGAACTGCGATTCGATGCTATCGAACTGCAGATCAAGCGACTAGAAACAACGCCTCCTGCAACGGCTGAGGCCAAGCAAGCTGCGTACGACCGACTGTTGCAATTGGCCAGACTGCCCGAGCAAGTCCAACGCGTCGCTAAGCTGATGGAAGAATCTGGAAAGAAGGTTGAACTGCTGAAGCACTTTGGATTCCTCGCGAACTGGAATGTGGTTGGCCCGTTCGACAATGTGGGTCAAGCCAGCTTCAACGTGGCTTATGCACCAGAGAAAGAGTACTTGGAAAACAAGCTGGCTGGGAAGCTTGATTCGCTGAAGTACGACGGCAAAGAAAAAGGTCTGACTTGGAAGCCGATCGAAACCGACAAGCCCGATGGCAAAGTCGATCTCAACGTGGCTTACAACAATGCCAAAGGCGCGATTGTCTACGCAGTGGGAAGTTTTGAATCGGCCAAGAATCAAACGGCCGAAATTCGCGTGGGCTGCCCCAACGCAATCAAGGTTTGGGTTGAAGGCAAATTGGTCATTGATCGGGAAGTCTACCACGCGGGTGATCAGATCGATCAATACATCGCGCCCATTCAACTTAAGGCTGGCAAGAATTCGATCCTCGTCAAAGTTTGTCAAAATGAACAGACCGAACAATGGGCTCAGGATTGGTTCTTTCAAGTGCGAGTCTCCGACCCAACCGGTTTAGCCATTCAGTCCTCGGTCGCTTCAAGATAGGAATTTTTCAATGATGACAACTTTGAAGTTAGCAAACTTGCCAAGGCTGATTCCCACCGGACTTACTCTGGCAGTGAGTTTATTTTGCACGACACACTGTCAAGCACAGTGGCCTGGGTTCTTGGGTAACCGAGGCAATCCTGTCACCACCACTTCCGTGATTCCTGACAGCTTTGCAGTTGAGAAAGACGGCACAGCGGCAGTGAACATCGCGTGGCGTCGCGAGTTGCCTGGTCGCAGCGTCAGTGGACCAATCGTTCTTGGCGAGAAAGTCATCACCACCAGCAGTTCCGCAATGGAAGGTCGCTGGGGAAGTACAACAGCCATTGATGCGAAAAATGGAAACATTGTTTGGACGCGAACCATTAAGACGACCGGGCGACCTTACTGTCACCCAACCAGTGCCAATGCCGCGCCGACTCCTTGTAGCGATGGCCAGCGAGTCTTCTCGTTCTTCAGCTCGAACGATCTCGTTTGTTATGACCTTGATGGCAACCTGCAGTGGTTCCGAAGCTTAGTCGATACGCATCCATTGGCTGGTAACGATGTGGGCATGAGCGCCTCGCCGGTAGTCACCGATGGTGTCGTCATCGTTTGTGTTGAATGCCAAGCGGATTCGTTTGCAGCCGGAATCGACGCTGCAACCGGGGTAACGCTTTGGGAATTGGCTAGACCTCGCAAGGCCAACTGGTCGTCGCCCGTAGTTGTCACAGGCACGGACGGAAAGAATGTTGTTGTCATCCACGCGGGCAACTCGGCAGTTGGCGTTGATCCGAAGTCGGGTAAGTCTGTGTGGGAACTGGACGAAAAATGCTCGACTATCGCCAGCGCATCGTTCGTCAATGGAACGCTTTACCTGCCTGCGGGTGGAGTCAAAGCTTATCGCATCGGAGCAAGCAGCGACAAACCAACGTTGAATTGGTCGGCTCAGAAAATCAACCCATCAACGGCGTCGCTTGCCGTTGTCGATTCGTTTGGACTACTGGGTTTGAATCGAGGCGTGTTGGTTTGCTGTGATGATAAAGGCGAACTCAAATGGCAAGCTCGATTGCCTGACGCGGGGCAATTCTGGTCAACGCCAGTAATCGCAGGCCGCAAGCTTTTTGCTGCCGATGCAAAGGGCAAGTGCTTCGTCGTCGATCTTCGCGATGACAAAGGCGAAGTGCTTACCGTCACGGATTTGGGCGCAGAAGTTCTGGGCTCGCCTGCCGTTGGTGCCGACGGACTTTACGTTCGTTCCACCGATGCATTGTGGAAGATCAAACAGCTTTAATCAGTAACACCTCGAAGATCACGTTGGAAGGAATCGCCCGCAATGTCAGTCAGCTCTGCTTCCGTTTCGCCCATGCAGCGCCAGTACGACGAAGCCAAAGCGGCCTGCGGTGACGCCATCCTTTTGTTTCGAGTTGGCGACTTTTACGAACTGTTCCACGAAGACGCGCGCACTTGTGGCCGCGTCTTAGGTATGACGGTTACCAGCCGCGACAAGGGCGAAAATCCCACGCCGATGGCTGGCTTCCCGCATCATCAACTGGAAGCCTACCTGAGCAAGTTGATTCGCTTGGGCTATCGAGTCGCGGTTTGTGATCAGGTGGAAGATCCGCGCGAGGCTAAGGGGATCGTTCGTCGTGAGGTCACGCGAATCGTTACTGCTGGTACGCTGACCGATGATGCGTTGCTAGATCCACTGCAGACCAATTTGCTGGTGTCTGTGTTTTCGATCAGTCCAGGCAAGCCCGATCCAGATGCGAAGATCGGATTAGCTTGGACTGAGCTATCCACGGGGCGATTTGAAGCGGGAGTTTTCTCGCGCGCGAGATTGCTCGATGAACTCGCGCGACTTGAGCCGTCGGAAGTTCTTTTGCGAGAGGATGACGCAGCTCTTTCGCCTGGCAACGACTATGGCTGGGCCGTCACGCTGCGACCGACTTGGCAGTTCAATTCCGATGAAGCTCGGCGACAACTGTGTCAACACTTTGGCACGCGCAGCTTGGAAGGCATGGGATGGAACGATTCTGAAGATGGTCCGGCGATCGGCGCGGCCGGTGCGATTCTGGCTTATCTTCAGGAGACACAAAAGACCTCGTTGATTCATCTTCGAAGCTTGCTTCCTAGTCGACAAGGCAAGACTTTGGAGATCGACGCGGCGACACGTCGATCGCTTGAGATTACGCAAACGATGCGCGATCGCCAACGCGAAGGATCGTTGCTTTCGATCATCGATCAGACCTGCACTTCGATGGGCTCGCGAATGTTGGCAAGCTGGATGGCCAACCCGCTGTTGGATCTCACTGAAATCAAACAGCGACATGCGGCCGTTCAAGAGCTGGTAGAAGCTGCAGCTCTGCGAAAGTCACTACGTCAATCGCTGACGGGCATCTACGACTTACAGCGATTGCTGGGACGAGTTGCCACAGGTCGTGCGAGTCCGCGAGATCTCTTGCAAGTCGGTTCGACCTTGCAACGCTTGCCTGAGCTGAAGGAAGAGCTTGAAGGCTGTAACAGCCAGCGGCTTTTCGATCTCCAAGATCAATTGCAACTCTGTTCCGAGCTGCGTGAGCGACTGCTTTGCACCTTGGTTGAAGAGTGCCCGCTGCACACGCGCGATGGCGGGTTCATTCGAAGCGGCTGCAACGCTCAACTGGACGAGTATCGGCAGTTGGCTACCGGCGGCAAGCAGTGGATCGCGCAGTACTTAGCCGATCAGATTCAAAAGACTGGCATCACGACTTTAAAGGTAGGCTATACCAAAGTCTTCGGGTACTACTTGGAAGTCACCAATTCTCAAAAGGAGAAGGTACCCGATTACTTCGAACGCAAGCAGACGTTGAAAAACGCCGAGCGTTACGTGACCGAAGAATTGAAAGAGTACGAAACCAAAGTGCTCTCCGCCGACGAGCAATCGCTGGTGCTTGAGCAGGAGATCTTCGTTGACCTTCGCAATCGCACGGCGGCTCAACTGCCTCAACTTCTTCAATCAGCAGCGATACTTGCCGAGCTGGACGTGCTGGCTGGGCTTGCCGAGCTGGCTGTGCAACATGGCTACGTCAGGCCTGAGATGACCGATGGTTGCGAGCTGGAAATCATCGAAGGCCGACATCCAGTTTTGGATGCTACCACGCCCAAAGGAACGTTTGTCCCGAATGATGTTTTAGTTGGTGGCACGCATCGACCCATCGTGCTCATCACCGGTCCCAACATGGCTGGTAAGAGCACCTACATTCGTCAAGTCGCATTGATCACGTTGATGGCTCAGCTTGGTAGTTTTGTTCCAGCCGCGCGGGCCAAAGTGGGCGTGGTCGATAGAATCTTTGCACGAGTCGGCGCGAGTGATGAACTATCTCGCGGGCAAAGTACGTTTATGGTGGAGATGGTCGAGACGGCTAGGATTCTCAACACCGCCACTCAGCGCAGCTTGATCATCTTGGACGAAATTGGCCGAGGTACCAGTACGTATGATGGACTGAGCCTTGCGTGGGCAATTGTCGAACACTTGCACGACAAGATCGGCGCGCGAACACTCTTTGCGACGCACTATCACGAGCTTACGCAGTTGGAAAAATCTCTGCCGGGCGTGCAGAACTTTAATGTCGCGGTCAAGGAATGGGACGACAACATCGTTTTCCTCCACCGCATTGTTCCAGGTGGTGCTGATCGAAGTTATGGAATCCACGTGGCTAGATTGGCGGGCATTCCGCAAGCGGTCAACAAGCGAGCCAAAGAGATTTTGATTCAGCTTGAATCGGATCACGTCAACCATCGCGGTGATTCCAAGATCACACCGCCGCAGCGCAAGAGCGACACCCCGATTCAGCTCACCCTATTCGAGTTTGGAACGCATCCGGTGGTTGAGAAGATTCGCGATCTCGACATTCACAGCACGACGCCGCTTCAAGCACTTCAGCTTCTTGAACAGCTCAAGCAAGAGGCTGAGAAATAGAAATCATCCGCGTTGCCAGTACCTCGTTCCGAGGCTCTGCCTTGGAATGCAATGTCTTTGAGGCTCCGCCTCGCTAAAATCCCGGCGTAGCCTGCGACAGACAATGAGTAACTAGGCAGAGCCCAGTTACTAGGAAGCGTTTGAGGTTGATTTTAGCGATGTACGGTTCGCCCAAGCTGCGCCCACTAGGACGACGATGGCAATCCAAGCTGGCCAGTTGCCCAGCATTTGATACAGAGTCTTATCGCGGCGCAGGTGGACTTCAGACTGAAAAGCTCCCGTGAGATCTGCATCCAAATACTGGTCATAACTACCCCAGGGATTGATGATGCACGAAACTCCCGTGCCTGCGGAGCGAACCAAGTAGCGACGATTTTCGATCGCGCGAAGTCGTGCGAGCTTGAGATGCTGACGCCTCGCGACAGGAGACTCGAAGGCGGAATCATTAATGATGCACACCAGCAATTCGGCTCCAGCAGCGACTGTCTTTCGCGTGACTTCGGCGATCGTGTCTTCGTAGCAAATGATCACACCAATCTTGTGACCACCGGGAATGGTCAGAGGACTGTCTGAGGTTCCTGGTTCGAAGTATTCACCCAATTGAAACCAATCGTGTAACTCAGGATACGTTTTTTCGCCTGGCACATACTCGCCCAAGGGCAACAAGCTACGTTTGTGATAGCGATCAATAATCTTTCCGTCGGTATCCACCAGAAAGGCTGTTTGATACACGGGAGTTTCGGAATCGCGATCACCATAGAAGCTGCGGCCTCCAAGGATTACAGAAGCTGGCAAGCCCACCAAGTGCTCGGAGTTGATCATCGGCGGCTTGGATAGTTCCAAGACATGATCGGGGTCAGCAAAGCTCGTCAAATCACCCGAGTGAACGCCGAGCGTCGATTCGGGCCAGATGAACAGGTCAATATCTTTCATCGCCAAAGATCTCTCGCGCATGTTCGGCAAGCCGACTCGAAGCGATGGATCCTCTTGGACGACTCCTATTTGAATCGGCGTTCCTTCCTTTTGATCCAAGAAACTAGTACGAAGCACTCCGTAGCCCAAGGTTGCGACGAAAACGAATCCGCAAACCGCAAGGCCTCGACGTGCTGACGAGCGTCGCAGGTGCGATTCAGGGCTCAACATATCCCAGATTAACGTCGGCACGAATGCGATACACAGCACCATCAGTGACACAGTTGAAGAGCCGCCGAGATCAATAGACTGAACCAGTGTCAAAGCCCCCAGTTGCGAATGCGCTAAAGTCCAGCGGAAGACTCGCGGCAAGAAGGCCTCAAGGACTAGCCAAAGGCAAATTGGTATCAACATACCTGTGACTTTTGTGTCTCGCTGTCGAATCGAAGCTACCGCGTAAGCGACGATCACAAACAACAAACTCTCCCAAGCAACCAACAGAGAAAACACCAGCCGTGGATTGGTTCCTTCCTGATTCATCACATAGGCCAGCATTTGCTCAGCCCATGAAAACGATAGCCCTAGCGATATCACGCCGAAAAGGAATCCATAGAAGAGAGCACCACGCGGCGTGGAACGAGCGGCGACGGTTAAGTAACCAGCCATCGAGATCCAAGTTATCCACCAACCGTCCGCGCCAGTCCAATCAAGTGAGAAGAAGCCGCCTAGCAGTACCAGAAATATGACCTTGGCGAGTACGACGACACTTGACCGGATCGTGAAGGCAGATGGTTTGGAATCTGACTTGTCAGACGACCTTTCTGCCGCTGATCGATTCGCAGGAGAGTCCTCAGGCTGGGGTTTTAGCATAATCGCCTTCGTACAGCAGTTTGATTTGAGCTTGGTAATGGGTTTTGACCAGTTGATCCCATTCCTCTGCGAAAGGCAGTAGCTCCTGAAGGGAAGATAACCACACGATCTTTTGGATCATGTAGTCGGCGAGATGAAATCGAAAGTCCAAATCGAATCTAGCCTGCGTACCATTTCGTTGAGAGGTGTAGACGCAAGTGGCATGTAGATAACCATGAGTCGGATCATCGATCTGTATCTTCTCTTCGATGCTGACACGATCTGAAGTCAGCAAGCAGAAGATGGGTGTATACCAGTCGGACAATCCGCCGTGGCCGGAGTACTGATCCTGTAAGGGAAGGCCATCTACGATTCGTCGGCAATCAATTTCGATCTCAGCCTGGCTACACTGAACGAGTTGACTAAGGCAGAATCCGTCAGAGGCAAAAAACGCTTGACTCAGAGCAATGGATGGAGTTCTTGCTGATAGCGAAAGCTCTTCAACGGTGACCTGGAGTTGAGCATCGCTAAGCGTAATAGCTAAAACTTCGAGCGTTTCCTCGGATACAGTCCCATGAAGTTCAGCTTTGCGAATCAATCGCTCGCAGTATCCTGATCGATATGCGAGTTCTTGTTGCGTCCAGCCTTTTCTTTTTCGCAGTTCCTTCAAACGTTCACCCCACACGGGAATCCCCCGTGCTCCAGCTTGTGTCTTGTGCATAACTCACCGATGTTAAATTGGGCAAATGTGTTGGAGTTCACACCTTGGGCGTTATGAAGGTGATTTTGACCACAAACCTCGGGGGAAATCAATAACCACCCGACTGGAGAAATCTTAAAAAACCCTTACAACCCAATTAAATGGGGGGTGCGGTGCATGCCTGTGCCGTTCCTGTTTATTCCGATTTCCTAGCGTACAATCTGCACCCGCTAGACAATTCTCACCTTTGACCACCTCCCACCAACCCTAGCAGGACTTAACGATGCGTCACTCTCGTGGAATTCGTTATGCCTTCACTCTTATTGAACTGCTTGTCGTCATAGCAATCATAGGAATATTGGTGGGATTGCTGTTGCCTGCCGTTCAAGCCGCCCGTGAATCTGCTCGCAGGACTCAGTGTCTCAACAATTTGAAGAATCAGTCCCTAGCGGTGCAAAACTTCGAGCAGACTAGGAAGATCATTCCGCCGGGCTGCACACAAAAAGATGGCACTTATTATTCTTGGATGTTTCAGATTCTTCCATTTGCGGAACAGAGTTCCGTACACCAGCAGTTTGATGTGAAGAAGCATTGGAATGCTCCTGAAAACCAAGCCGGTGCCCAAGCAATTATTCCTTTGTACCGCTGCCCCAACAGTCAGAAAGATTTTCCTGGGGACACAGACTACACGGGCATCAGCAGCACACTAATTGGATGGGAAACTGGTACTCCACCTGTCGATCGCGGAAGCTTTATTGACGTAAGCAACCTAAACGGTCCAATCACCTTCGCGAGTGTCACGGATGGGCTTTCAAACACCATCTCGATTTCCGAAGCAACTGATCGCGAGCCGGACGATGGACTGTGGGCATCAGGGGCAAACACACTGCTCCATTTTTCAGGCTCAGTGAATTCCTCTTGGAATGGAATCTACAGCTTTCATCCTGGTGGTGCCTTGGCAGCTAGGCTGGATGGCTCGTGCACATTCCTATCCTCTACCATCGACGAAACTACTTTGAGCGCCTTGATTACTCGAAATGGACAGGAGACTGTTTCCATCGAGTAAGTGAGATTAGCGAAATGAAGTAGGATCGAATAGATAGTTCGCTCCCAATGGATTGCTTTTAGGACATGGACGTATTTTGGTTTTTAGTTGTTCTCAAATGAGAGAGAGTTTGCAACATGGTTAAGTATCTTCTAGGTCTTTTGGTTTGTGCCTGCTTCATGGCAAGCCCAGCATTCGCTGGCGGCGGCAAGGACTCCACACTACGAGTCATCAACGACCGTACCGCAGCGGCTGACCCACCATTCGTCGTGGTCATTGCTGACCCACCAGCATCGCTTATCGCAAAGCTGAACGGTGGCACTGCTACAGCTAAAGAAATCAAGGCTGCCGGTGGCGTTACAATCCGCAAGGGAAGTTCCGCATCAATTCCAGTGAAGTCAGGCGTTGTTCCTGTTTACTACACAGTGATTTTGGCTAACGGAGCACTTCCACCTGCATTTTCGCAAAATGTAACGTTCGTCAAGGGCCAGACCCTTACAGTGCGAGCCTCCACGCTCTAATTTCACTTTCTGAATTTCGGATCTGGGGCGGGGTTGTTTTACCACAACCCCGCTTTGATCTTCTAGTGTCAACAATGGACTTCTAACACAACACCGATTAGCGAAGCTTTTGATCGCGACGCTGCGGATGAATGGGCTGGCCTTTTTGGGCTAATTGTTCCACGCCATTCTTGAGGGCTGGTTGCATTCCACTTGGAATGGATCTATCACTTCCTTTCCTGTGGCGCACAAGACGCGAGTGGTTTTCAGCAACTTCGCCTGGCCAAGCTCAGCTAAATGGTCGGCCGCTGTAGAGCTCAGATAGCATCGGAAGGGAAAGTTAGGAGCAGCGTAAGTTTCGAAATGGATTGAACTAAGGAGCATGGACGTGTTTTTTCAAGTGTTCTATTGAGGAGAGTTTGCAACATGGTTAAGTATCTATTGAGTTTGTTGGTCTGCGCTTGCGTGATGGCAAGTCCAGCACTGGCCGGTGGTGGCGGAGGTGGAGCCAAGAAGGATGCGACACTGAGAGTAACGAACGATTTGACGGCGGCCAACGATCCTCCGTTCGTTGTTGTTGTTCCTGACCCACCAGCATCGCTATTGGCCAAACTAAACGCTGGCACAGCAACCGCCAACGAAGTCAAGGCGGCTGGCGGAGTTACGATTAGGAAGGGTAGCTCAGCTTCAATTCCTGTGAAGTCAGGTGACGTTCCAGTTTATGCGACATCCATTCTGGCGAACGGCAGCCTGCCTCCAGGCCAACTGGTAACTGTAACGATTGCCAAGGGCCAGACGTTGTCTGTCAACGCATCTGCTCTTTAAACAAAACCTTCGGATCGCTGGCGGGGTTGCCAGGGCTTGTCCTGAGTAACCCCGCCTTTATCATCTAAGCCAGTTGAACTGAATTAGATGCTCTCTTTGGGGAACACTCCCTTGATCGATCCCATTGTTTCTCTGTCTTCGGCTCGGCAAGCGCACAACGCTATCTTCTGTGATGTTCGATACGCTCTAGATGGATCTGATGGCTATCAAGCCTATCTCAAAGGTCACATCCCTGGCGCTCGATACGTTTCGATGGACAAGGTACTCGCCTCTGCACCTGGTCCTATTGTTGGTCGACACCCACTACCCACTGCCGAAGCGTTTGCTCAGTCGTTAGGCGAACTAGGTATCAGCAACCAAGCAACGGTCATTGCCTACGATTCCGTCGGCGGACGCTTTGCCGGCCGACTTGTCTGGATGCTCCGAATCCTTGGTCAGTCTGCCGCGCTGTTGAACGGTGGTTTGCAGGCCTGGGTAGATCAACAACCTGAAACGCCCCTTGAAACAGCTCCAGCAGTTTGGCAGCCATGCTCACGACAAACGATCCCGTGGCCCACCGATGCAATTGTCACAGCCGATCAAGTTGCCCAGGCGATTGCTCAAGGCACCTTAGTCGTTGACGCTCGTGCACCTGAACGATACCGCGGCGATGTCGAGCCCATCGATCGAAAGGCGGGACACATTCCTGGAGCAAAGAACCTTTTCCTTGGAGGCAACTATCAAGACGGTGGCAATTACTTCAAGAGCACAGAAGAACTCGCCGATCGATTTCGAACTGCGGGCTTTGACGAAGACACGATCTGTTACTGTGGCTCGGGAGTAACAGCTTGCAACAATGTGCTTGCCGCCGAAGCCGCCGGACTGCCTCGCCCTCGCGTTTTCGTTGACTCCTGGAGCGGTTGGTCGAGCGACGATCGACGCGACATTGCCACAGGTGATGCGTAGCGATTTCTCTGGTGGGTAGAGTTTTCGTAGGTTGGGTTGAGGTACGAAACCCAACACGGCTGCGCGTATTTTCAGTGGCATCATAGAGATTCTGCGCGCGTAACTTGCTACAATCGCGGGCTAGCAAAGGAGGCTAGTTCAGGTCGCCTTAGCTCTACTTATCTGCTCGCTCCTCCTCAACACGTCGAGTTCTACTGATGTCGGTTGCAGACGCATCCATTGGGCAAGCGTACCACTTAGCCTCCGAACGATACGCCGCCGTGGGTGTCGATACGGAAGCTGCTTTGAAGGAGCTTGCCAAGCTCTCCGTCTCCATTCACTGCTGGCAAGGTGATGACGTTACCGGGTTTGAGAATTTGGATATTGGACTCAGCGGTGGCATAGCGGTCACCGGCAACTACCCCGGTAAGGCTCGAACACCTGATGAGCTCCGACAAGATTTTGAGACGGCGTTGAGCTGGATTCCTGGCAAACATCGAATCAATCTTCATGCTTTCTATGGCGAGTTTGGTGGCAAGCGGGTCGATCGCAATGAGATTGGCCCAGAACATTTTCAAGGCTGGATCGATTGGGCGAAGAGCAAGGGGCTGGGTATCGATTTCAATCCCACCTGCTTTTCACACTCGATGTCCAAGGATGGATTAACTCTCAGTCATCCTGACCCCGCGGTGCGACAGTTTTGGATTGAACATTGTCTGGCTTGTCGCGAGATCGGCCAAGTGATGGGCAAGTCGCTCGGCTCTCCGACCGTTACCAATGTCTGGATACCCGACGGATACAAAGACAATCCCGTGGATCGATGGTCACCACGAGTACGATTGGCCGAGTCGCTCGACAAGATCTTTGCTAAGCAGCTCGACCCACTACATCACCTGGATGCAGTTGAAGGCAAGCTGTTTGGGATTGGTAGCGAGAGCTTTGTCGTGGGAAGCCATGAGTTCTATCTTGGCTATGCGATCAAGAAGCAGATTTTGCTTTGCTTAGATGCGGGCCATTTCCATCCTACGGAATCGATCGCCGACAAGATCTCATCGGCCCTGCTCTACTTACCGCGGCTATTGCTGCATGTTAGTCGTCCGGTTCGATGGGATAGCGACCACGTCGTCACGCTGGACGATTCGTTGCAATCGATTGCTCATGAAGTGATCGGCAACCAGTGGCAGTCTCGCATCCACATTGGACTGGACTATTTTGACGCGAGCATTAATCGGACTGCTGCTTGGGCAATTGGCACTCGCAACACTCTAAAAGCACTGTTGATCGCTTTGCTTCAACCGTCTCAAGCCCGCGACGCCGAGGCTGCCGGTGACCTGACAGCTCGGCTGGCTTACGTGGAGGAAGCCAAGTCACTTCCCTGGTCCGCAGTATGGGATCAGCACTGTCTGAACTGCCAAGTTCCGGTCGGCGCAGAGTGGCTTGCATCGGCAAAGAAGTATGAAGATGAGGTGCTTTCAAAACGCTAGTTCGCGACTTCAGCACTCAGTCGAATCTTCCTTGGTGAAGGAAAGATTCTGTGGGGCGAGTCGAGGACGATAGGTAGTGGCATTGAAGTTTTACGTTTGAGGAAAAAATGTCCGACGAATCAGATGCATCAAAATCCGAATACGAACGCGAGCCGGTGCCGGAGTCTGCGATGAAAGGCCCAGCCGCGTTTTGGGGAATGTATGCCGGCGAGCATACTGCGGGGACCGAGTTCATGATCGGTCCGTTGTTCGTGAAGTGGGGAGCTTCGGCAAGCAGCTTGATTTTCGGCTTGTTGCTTGGCAATTTACTCGCCGTACTGACATGGCGTTTTCTTACAGCAGTTATCGCCACACAGCAGCGACTAACTTTGTACTACAAGTTAGAAAAGATCGCAGGCGGAATGTTGGTCAAGCTATACAACTTGGCCAACGGCGTGCTCTTCTGCTTTCTTGCGGGAGCGATGATTACCGTTTCAGCAACAGCCGTTGGACCGTTCTTTCCTGACATCCCCATGCCGACTTTTGCAACGATGATGCCAACGGGACTGGGATGGATTGTGATCTGCGCGGCGATAGGACTGGCAATCACTCTAGTTGCCAATCGCGGATACTCGTTGGTGGCCAAGGTCGGACACTATTCGGCTCCTTGGATGTTTTTAGTCTTCGTAGCTTGTGCGATCGTTACATTGGGGCGACTCGACAACTTTAATGTCTGGGAGTTGCTGACACCTGCCGAGGGAACCACGGAGAGTATCAGTTTCTGGGGGATCGTTTTCTTCTCGTGGTTTTGCAACGCAGCGATGCACCTTGGGATGTCGGACTTATCGGTGTTGCGATTCGCCAAGTCGCCCAATGCAGGTTTTGCTTCGGCAGCAGGTATGTTCCTAGGGCATTACGTCGCCTGGATCTGCGCCGCTCTACTGTTGGTCTATTGGGTTCGTGTACACAACGTCAATCCGCAAGAAGGCAAAGACCCCGGCACGATGGTCAACGATGCTGTTGGTTGGGCTGGCTTGATTTGTGTCGTCGTCGCTGGGTGGACAACAGCCAATCCAACGATCTATCGAGCTGGACTGGCATTCCAAGGCGTGCTTCCAAAAATCTCTCGTAGCATGGCGACTTGGATTGCCGGGAT
Source organism: uncultured Pirellulaceae bacterium (assembly GCA_964458685.1). Lineage (GTDB taxonomy): Bacteria > Planctomycetota > Planctomycetia > Pirellulales > Pirellulaceae > Aureliella. The sequence continues at coordinate 6,955 of CAYWNG010000025.1, read as the reverse complement.
TGTCTGTACCATCGCTGGTATACTTCCTGGAGTCGCAATGCAACTGCTCGACTTTGTTGGTATCTACGGAACAATTCTTGCGCCAGTAGGAGCCATCATCATTGTCGATCACTTCTGGGCGAAGAAACTGGGTATCCAAACTGATCCAGCCGAGAAATCACGACTTGCAATTAACTGGATCGTCTTGATTGCCTGGCTGGTTCCCGTTGCGGCGGGCATGGCAGCATATTGGCAACTAGGACTCTTCCCATCCTATCTTCCTTTACCATGCGCGATTGCATGTGGAGTAATCTACGTGATCTTGATGAAGCTCAGGATGCCCGCTCGCGAACAAGTAGGAGCCGTCTAGATGATGAAACAGCTTGCACGAATCGTCGGATATCTTTCCTTGGCCGGTACCATCGTTCCGCCCGTTTTGTTCAGCGTTAAGTCGATGACTCAACCGACGATGGAATGGATCATGTTCATCAGTTGCGTAACTTGGTTCGCCGCAGCTCCGTTTTGGATGAAGGCTGAGTAGTCTCAGTCGCGATTTTGCTTTTGCACGACTCTCAAGATCACGGCTTTGGAAACAAGTCCGTTTGAACCACTTCCAATTGCTCGGTTAATCGACTCGCGCGAAGTGCAGAGGTTTCAGGGCGAGTTGCAATCAGCTTGGAGTACTTGTCCCATGGTAACAGACATCCGATCGTAGCAAGAGCATCGGCGTCAGTCGCAGTGGGAGCAATCACCGTCACAGCCAGCGGTCCAACAACTCCGTAGCCCGTTTGTGGATCAAGGATGTGACTGCGTTTGACTCCATCGACCAAAGTGTATTGCCATAAGTCACCGCTAGTCGCAATGGCGACACTGGCCAGCGTCAACTTGCGAATAGGCTCACCGTCGCGTTCAATCGGAGAAATCGCGATTACCCAACCAGGTTTATTCGGCGGTGCTTTGCCGCAGCGCATGTTGCCGCTGATGTTGATCAAGCAGCGATGGATGCCATGTTGCTCGAGTACTTGGAAAGCTCGATCAGCGATGTAACCTTTACCGATCGCTCCGAAATCCAGCCGCAACTGATCATCCTCAATGCGGATCGTCTTGGCAGCTTCATCCAACTTGACTTTGCTCCAGCCACAATGCGACTTGGCCTCTTGGACCACATCGTCCTTGGGTACCCGCCCTGCCCTGCGGTGCTTTCTCCAGGTTTGAGTCAACAAGCCGACGCTACAATCGAAGGCACCTTCTGAAGCCTTGTTCCACTGCTGGGAGGCCAGCAAGACTTCCCACAACGGATCAGAAACACTTGCCGATTTTTGGAAAGCTTTCGTAGTCAGTTGTCGCGTCTCGCTTTCGGGATCGTAATCCGTAAGCGTCGCAGCTAACGTCTTCGTTAGACTTTGAATCTCATCCAGAGCCTTCTGGAAAACAGCTTCGTTCTCTGCGTAGGCGGTGATCTCGATGAGCGTCCCCATCGAAGGGAACTCGAATTCATAGCCCTGCAACGGTGGCTCCTGCTTGGCTTTCTCAGAAACCTGACCGGTCTGAGCTACTTGCTGACCGACTTGCGGAACAGCCCCCTCAGACTTTTCCTGACCTGCGGCTGGTGCACAGATAATTGTCGACAGAACAAGCACTATCGGGGAAAGTTTTAGGTACAATATGCAGTCTCCACACACCGCGGGCAATCCGAGATCCGTCATCAACTTATGGCGATTCGCAACGCTTACCGCGGCCCACCTTCATTGCCTAGGCGCGACCAAGTTTCGCCTCTAGATTGTCAACTATAACTTGGGTGCGTCAGTGCTTCCATTGATTGCATCTTCGACAGACTCGAATTTCAGCTACAAAACAGAATGATGTTTGAAACGATCAGTAATTGGCTCACCTGGAAATCAAGAACCTTTCGAGCGAGCTTCGCAATTCATTGCTTTGTATTCCCGCTTCTAGCATTCCCTGCGACTGCGCAGGAAGCCGCCAGTGGTGGCAAGTCACCGCCGCTAGAAGTTGCAGATAGCGAAGCGGCTAACGAATCCGAAATGAAGCCCTACGAAGAGCTGATTGAACACGTCGGCACTAAGTTCAAGATGGTTCCGATCCCCAGTGGCAAGTTCACGATGGGCAGCCCCGAAGGCGAAGCGGATCGTCGCGAGGACGAAGGTCCACAGCGCGAAGTCGAGATTTCTGCATTCTGGATGGGCGCTACCGAAATTACTTGGGACGTTTACGACGGTTGGGCAGCAGACATGGATCTCTTCCGCATGAAGGCGATGAATCTTAAGCCTTCGCCTCGCGATCCGTTTGCAGAGAAGTATCAAACATCGCAACCAACCAAGCCTTACTGCGACATGAGCTTCGGCATGGGGACGCGAGGCTATCCCGCGATCTGCATGACCGATCACGCGGCGCGGACGTTCTGCAAATGGTTATCCGCCAAGACGGGACGATACTACCGTTTGCCGACCGAAGCTGAATGGGAATACGCTTGTCGCGCGGGAACCAAAACTGCGTATTCATTTGGCGATGACCCGGCCGATCTAGGAGATTACGCATGGTTCATCGACAACTCGGAAGAGGTTTATCAAAAGGTCGGCAAGAAGAAGCCCAATCCTTGGGGCTTGTACGACATGCACGGAAACGTCGCCGAGTGGGTCCTCGATCAGTACGATGAAGAAGGCTACCGACTTGTTGATGGACAGAAAAAAGACCCGCTGGCTGTCCCTACGAAGCTTTACCCTCGCGTGGTTCGTGGTGGCGGCTGGAATCAGTTTGCCGAAGATTGCCGCAGTTCTGCTCGAGCCTCCTCCAACGAGGAATGGCAAAAGCAAGACCCACAAAACCCCAAGAGCATTTGGTATCATACCGATGCTCGTCACGTTGGCTTCCGAGTCATTCGTCCGCTGATAGAACCCAGCGAAAAGGAAAAGAATGACAAATGGGAAAAGGCTGAACCGATTCAAAAAGAACGCGTTGGCCCTAAAGCCGATATCAAAACGTAACTAGTCTTTTGTCTACATCTCTTTCACAACCCTACCAACCTCGACTGCCTTTGTTGAACTCACCTGGAGACTTTTCATGAATCATATCATTCGTCCTCAACTTATTCTTCCCAATCGCCGTGGATTCATTCGCGACACGACAGCCATCGCCGCTACGTCCGCTTTGGTCAGCGGCGCGATGAAAGCCGTACATGCATCGGACGATGAGACAATCCGAATCGCCCTTGTCGGCTGCGGTGGCCGTGGAACGGGAGCTTCAACGAACGCGCTGTCTGTTCCAAACGAGCGTCTGAAGATGGTAGCTATGGCAGACGTCTTCGATGATCGATTGCAGTCCGCCTACCAAAGCTTGAATGGCAAGTTTCAAGACAAGATGGATGTGCCCGAAGATCGTCGCTTCGTTGGATTTGACGGTTACAAGCTGGCCATGGATTGCCTTCGACCTGGCGACGTCGTTGTCTTGACGACTCCACCTGCATTTCGCTGGGTGCATTACAGCTACGCGATCGAGCGTGGTCTAAACGTGTTCATGGAAAAGCCAGTCACCGTCGATGCGCCAACCAGCAAGCGGATGCTGGAACTGGCTAAGAAAGCTGACGCAAAGAAACTTAAGAGTGCGGTGGGCTTGATGTGCCGACACTGCGAGGCTCGTGGGGAACTGTTCAAGCGAATCAAGGATGGCGAGATCGGCGATGTGCTTTTGCTTCGCGCCTACCGAATGGCGGGACAAACGGGTAACACGCCCTGCGGCCCTAAGCCTGAGGGCGTAAGCGAATTGGATTATCAGATTCGCAAGTTCCACTGCTTCCTATGGCTAAGCGGTGGAGCCTACAGCGACTTTTTGATTCACAACATCGACGAATGCTGCTGGATGAAGGACGCTTGGCCAGTCTCTGCAGTCGCGTCGGGTGGCCGTCACTACCGCGGTGAGGATGTCGACCAAAACTTCGATTCGTACTCAGTTGAGTACACCTTTGAAGACGGTACCAAGTTGATGCTAGAAGGTCGAACGATTCCAAACTGCAAGCAACAGTTCTCCAGCTTTGTTCACGGATCGAAGCATGCTGCGACGATTTCTGAAAGCAGTCACGCTCCGGCCAAGTGCAAAATCTACAAAGGCCAGAGGTACGACAAGAATGAGATCAAGTGGGCCTACGACAAACCTGAGCCAAGCCCTTATGACTTGGAATGGATTAACTTCATGGCTGCCATTCGCGCCGATAAGCCTTACAACGAAGTGCATCGCGGCGTGATGGCCAGTATTGTTACCAGCATGGGACGCAAAGCGGCTCACACTGGTCAAGAAGTCAAACTTAAGGACTACTGGGATCACGACCATGAGTTCGCTCCAGGCTTGGACAAGCTGACCAAAGACAGCCCTGCTCCGCTGCAACCTTTGGCTGGCGGCAAATATCCAGTCCCAATGCCCGGTGTCTCCGTCGATCGCGAATACGAATAAGCAGGGTGTTTTCTGGGATTTCGGGCCGAAGGCCCAGCGATTTACCTAGCCCAGCCCAACGGGCTGGGTGATCAAGCTTAAGTAGGCTAAGGGCCAATGGCTCGCCGGTTTGCACGCAAACCGGCGAGCCATTGGCCCTCTGTTTTTCTCGCGAATTTAGTTTGCAGCCCTACTTCAAATTCAGGCGAGGATGTTTACTCGAAGCAACCAACAGCTAAAGGTGTGTTCCGCATGCGGGTGAGTTCTTGAAGCAGAGTGAGTCGGTGAATAGCGATCTTTTTTTTGTTGCAGCGTCACATTTAGAACGCATGCTGCACACACCCTACGAAAGCCTTTACTAGCCCAATAGGTCGTGAATGACCTTACCTGAGGCGATTTTGTGAGGACGGTTCTCGCTGTCGAGTATGACGTCTTCGGTTGAAATACCCATGGCATGTAAAATGGTTGCGGCGTAGTCTTGAGGCGAGACTGGCGATTCGGCGGGGTAAGCAGCATGGCGATCGCTGCTACCGTAGACCGTGCCCTTTTTAATGCCTCCACCAGCCAAGATTCCGCTGTAACAGAACGGCCAGTGCTCGCGACCAGCGTTGTTCTTGGTGATTTGTGGACGACGACCGAATTCACCTACCCAGGCAATAATTGTCTCATCCAACATTCCGCGTTCGTCTAAGTCTTGAATCAACGCTGAAAGCGCAATGTCTGCTGGAGGGATGAGATCATTCTTAAGTCGATTGAAGTTGTCGCCGTGAGTGTCCCAAAAATTCTTGCCGTCGTTATGCCAGTTGACCGAAACAAATGGGACTCCATGCTCGACCAATCGCCGCGCCATCAGCACGCTTTGCCCATGAATGTTGCGGCCGTAACGCTCGCGAGTCGCAGCAGACTCCTGAGTCAAATCGAAAGCTTGACGAACTTGCTTTGAAGCCAGGATGTCAATCGCCTTGGTTTGATGCTGATGCATGGCTTGAATACCGGCAGCTTGCTCAAGTCTTGCCTGCTGATTGTCCAACAAGTGCAACAAGCCTTTTCGCGACTCCAGTCGATCAAGTGTGATGTCGTCGGGAAGTGAAAGTCCCTGCGGTCGCCAATCGGGATGATTGAGATCGCCGCTGAGTAACATGCCGTCGTAAGCTGAACCCATCCATCCACCGTGTTGCCCAGGCGCGACGCCACCTGGTGCGGCTGGATGCAGTGCCTTCCAAGGCATGGCCACAAACGAAGGCAAGCCGTTGTCGGTTGGTCTGAGCTTGGTAAGCAGCGAGCCCAGGTGCGGCGAGTCCTTCGAACTAGGTGGATCAGCGTCGCTCTTCACTACCGGCGCGAGATGCCCGGTCAGAGTTGCATGGCCACTCGAAAGGTGCGCAGGGTCATCGTGTGTGAGCGATCGAATGATCGATATCTTGTCGGTCAGTTGCGCTAGTCGAGTGAAGTGTTCCGAAATTTGTATTCCAGGAACTTTGGTAGCGATTGGTCGAAAGTCGCCGCGCACTTCGTCAGGAGCGTCGGGCTTGGGATCGAACGTCTCCAGTTGACTTGGTCCGCCCCACATGAACAGAAAGATGCACGCTTTGGCTCGCGGTGTCGCGGATGCATGGCTTGCTCGGGCAAGCCCCGACCAATTGCCAAGGTTTAATCCTAAGGCACTCAAAGCGCCTGCTTGCAAGACGGATCGTCGACTGATCCGACGACTGCGCACAAAGTCATTGCATCCGTGAAATGAACGATCATTAGTCACTTGTTCTGCTCGCTAAGGTGGGAAGCATCACTGCTGAGCTTTGGCGCGGGTAAATTGGGCCAAGAGACAGTGAGCTCAAATGCGATGTTTTTTAAGGCGGGATGGGAGGCGGGATTAAGTGGTTGGCTCTGGCGGGACTCGATGGGCGGTGTCGGACACCGGTACCCAAGAGTATAGTCGTTTAAGGCACTTAATTGTACGCTATTTTCAAACGACAAGGCCGGTAAGCTTTAGAAGGCCCTAGAGGAGGTGTCTTGCAAGAGCCGTTCTAGCTCAATTGCGTCGATGCCATTTCAGATCGCCAGTCGCAGTCGGGTTCGAAAGCGAATTTGGATCAGCCAGCCCCACAGCTCCTGAGCCGGCGGGCAGACTCGACAATCGTCCTGGACTTGAGCCCGTGTTAAGCTGACGAGCCAACATCTTCTCGCTTTCAGCCAAACGCATTTCCAATTGCTGAGCGGAACGCTCGGCAGACTCGCGTCGTTGTCGTTCGGCACGAAACTCTGACAACAACCGATTATTCTCAACCTCAAGCTGCTTCAATTGCTTACCGGCTCCCATGGAATTACAGCCAGCAGAGCTTAGAAGCACTCCGGATAAGATTGCGATGAATACTGCCTGGCCTTGTGGAAGGCGACGGCGGGCGGCGCTGAACACCTCAGGCTCCTTTTCCATAAGGACTGTACAAAGGTTGCTCAGATCTGAAAGATTTCAAATTTGAGGAGTTACGCTCAAGAGTATCAAGTTACTTCTGTTGGGGGTAGATCGATTTTTGGAGTA
>CAYWNG010000024.1:6908-21888 GCA_964458685.1 uncultured Pirellulaceae bacterium | reverse complement strand
CGCGTAAGCAACGACATCGTCGCTTTGGCCAGAACGCGACAAGAGGCTTCCGCGGGAATCACCATCGATATATCGTCCTTGTCTACGGGACAACATGGACTGTTTACGGATAAGTTCGTGTCGACAGTGGACGCGGACCGGCAAGTACCGATTGTCGACTACGTCGCGAATACGATCGAGATCGCGAGCCATGGATTCGCAAATGGACAGCAAGTTTCGTACGATCCTACCGACAGCGATCCGATTGATCCTTTGGCTAAGGGCAAGTACGCGGTAATTGTGGTGGATGCGAATCGCATTCAGTTAGCACCGCTCAATGACTCGTCGACTCCGATAGACTTGATCCCAGGCCTGCTCGATTCAAGTTTACATACACTAGGTTATACGGACGCAGATGGGGATCTCGCTGAAGTTGCCTTCGATCCGCTACTTCAGCCATCCGTCAGCGTGCAGAACAATACGATTTGGTTGCGTAATCACAAGTTTGAAGTTGGCGAGCGTGTCACATATCTGACCGGCGGTGGCTCTGCTATCGGTGGTCTTCAAGACGGTACAGAGTATGTTGTCTTAGCGGGTCTGGATAGCAATACGTTCCGACTTGCCTCAGTAAGTACACCAACAGTTGCTATTGACCTGACCAGCATTGGCAGCGGTACTCAAGGATTCGAGCGAGCTTCAACCGTCCGTCGTGGCAATATCGCAATCTCCGGACTTCGAGATGGTGGAAGTTTCTATGTGACTCGAGTCGACGCGAATCGTATCCGACTGTCACCGACTCAGGAACAGGCTTTTGCGGCTGAACCGATTGACCTTACGTTAAGCCAGTTCCAGAAGCTGAATCCACAAATTGAACATAGCTACACAACGGAAGTTGGGAAAGAAGCGGGAATCAATATCCAAGCGGATCTAACTGCTGACAACAGTTCGATAACCGACGGACAGGTTGGCGGTGCGCCGACCCTTAGCGACATGTTCCTGGGATTCGTTCCGATCGATCCGATCGTAATCGCAAACTCCTATAGTTCTGGTTCGGTCAAAAGCCCATCGCCAGTGTCGATAACTGGCGGGTCTTCCATCACGAATTACGAGCATAAAGTTCATGCGACTGTTGGCTCAACTGCTGTTCTAAAGTCTGACAAGAACGTCAATATTGACGCTAAGGTTGAGAACTTCACTCGGGTGATTGCGGATTCTACGCTGATTGCTGCCGAGCAGTCCAAGAAGATCTTTGGAGCGGCTGTATCGGTAACAGTCGGTGCCTACACCAATGACGTTACGGCGATTGTCGAAAGCGGCGCGACCATCGACGCGGGACGTGCGGTCACTGTCAATTCACAGATTCAGTACCCCGACCTCACCAAGTATCTGCCGTTCAACTTCAGCCGATACTCGGTGACTGACCCTGACAACAATGATTGGACACAGGAACTTGGGCGCGCGTTGAATGGCCGAGCTGGGATCGAAGAGATCATGAACATGTGGAGCCACACGTCCAGCACGTCAGAAGACGATAAGTTTTCCACCACAGTTTCGATTGCTGGCGCCTACGGTCTTCAGTCTTTTGACAATCGATCTATCGCAAAGATCGGATCGGGTGCGAGTATTAACCAAAACACCAGCAACGATCAGCAGACCGTCGATGTGCTCGCAGACACCTCGATGCAGTTGATCGGCCTAGCAGGCCTTTTGGAATTGGAGTTTTCACCAGAAACGCTCGTTGCATCACTTCGTAACGGCAAGCCCAATAGTCCAATTTCGCCCTTTGGTAACCAAGCCGGTGCTGTAGGCATCGGTGGCTCTTCTTTACAGCAAGTCGTAGTCAATCAAACTGAAGCTATCATCGAAAATGGTGCCAAGGTTCACACTGGACGATCTGGTAAAGGCCTTCAAGTTGAGGCGACAGAACAAGTACTCTCTGTGAATCTAGTTCAAGGGGGCGGAAGCTCTGGGATATTCGGTTTGACAGGTAGCATCGGTACAGTCGAACACGATTCTTCAACACTGGCATTCCTCCAAAGCGGAGCGCAGATCACGGGAGGCCCCTTGAATGTTGATTCCACCAGTAATTTGAATGTCTATAACCTAGCCGGGGCGGTTCAGGTAGCAGGCAATGTTGGCGTTGGTGTAAGCGCCGCTGTCAATGAGATATCTCGCGACACATCTGCGATCATCGGCAGCCTGACACAGCCGATTACCGATGCAGGTACGATCATCGATGTTTCAAAGCTCAAGATAGATTCGAAGAACAAAGGCAACATCGTTTCGGCGTCCGTTTCTGGCGTGGTGGCAGATCCAGCGCTTGGCGAGAGGTTAACGGGAACAAAATCAAATCTCCCAGTCACTGTGGGTGCTGCCGGTGCGGTCAGTTACAACGAAGACCGATCCAACACCCGAAGCGTCTTGAACGACGCCTCAGCGATCAAGCTCTCCGGCGGTGATCTAGATGTAGATAGTGGCAATGCAACTCGCATCATCGCTGTCACTGGCTCGTTGAGCCTTGCCTCGCAAGCCAAGCTCTCCGTGGGGCTGGCTGGCTCGTTCTCTCAGAACTCCATCGATGGCGTCACGGAAGCGATCATTGATGGCGCACAAGTTACCGATGCTAAAAACGTCACTGTCAACGCACTTCGCAACGACTTGGTCTTTGCCATTACAGTTTCCGCGTCCGGTTCACTCCCTAGTAACAAAACGGTTGCCGATTCGTTTGGGCTTTCCATCAGTGCTGCTGCGGCTGTTGCCGACAATTCGATCCATACCCAGACTCGGGCATTTATCGCCAATAGTCCCATCATCCGTTCTACGGGATCGACCAGCGTAACGGCGGAGAATAAGTCCAGGATCACAGCGGGCTCGGGCGGTGCAGGTATTGCCATCGCTAGTGGCAATGGAAATCGAGTTTCCGTATCAGCAGGGATCTCGCTGGGGCGAAACCAAATTGGAAACTTGGTGGATGCGTACATACTTGATTCGACCGTCAACTCAGACGGTCAAGTAAGCGTCGTAGCCGGTGACACTGGTAACATTAAGTCGGTTGTCATAGGCGGTTCCGTCGCAGTCGGTTCTGGAACGAACAACGCCGCTGGATTAGCTGGTGCCGGAGCTGAAGCTAGAAACAAGATCGACTCAAGTACAACTGCCAGTGTACGTGATAGTAACATTCGGACCAAACAGAATCTGGTCGTCAATGCCAGCGATAGATCCACAATCTCGGCCGATGCTGGAGGTGTTGCTGCCGCGATCGGTTTAGGCTTGCAGAACGCAGCCGTGACCGCATCGGTTGGAGCCTCGATCGCTCGCAACGAGATCGGTGATGGACTTTCTACGGGCAAGATCAGCGCAACGATTGATTCTTCCATCATCGATGCTATCGGCTCTATCTTTGTTCAAGCGTTGGGTGATGCGAAGATCGAAGCGCTTACTTTGGCAGGAGCGTTCTCAGCCGCTATTGGTCAAACTGGCGGTATCGCCTTGTCGGGTGCAGGAGCGGATTCGAAGAACAGGATCAATCAACAGCTTTCTGCAACCGTTGTCGATAGTCCTTCGGTATCGACCGACGGCGAACTATTGGTGAAGGCACAAAACCAGTCTGCAATTCGGTCGAGAACCATTGGATTCAGTTTTGCAGGCAGCACCTCTGCGCAAAGTTCCGGCGCCGCGTCAGTGGGCGTATCACTTGGTCGGAATGAAATCGGTGGAAGCATCAACTCGCACATTCTCAACAGCCTTGTCGACGCGGCTGGCAATGTAACGGTACTGGCCAATAGTTCTGGGCCAGATCTGTTCCGCATGATTGAGCGCCAAGCCTTAAACGGCTCGAAATTGGACGATGCCAGTGACCAGGACTCGGACGATTCCAGCACCGACAGTGTGGATGAAAACGCGATAGACAGTAGCGATGATACCAGTATTCTAAACCTGCTTAAGCTTGAGTTCCTACTAAACGGAATTGCGCTTTCGAATCAAGTCAAGCTGGCTCAGCAATCCAAGGGCAATAGTTGGGTCGTGGTGGACGAGAAGCTTGGGCAGAGTTGGATTATTTCAAAGCAAGGATCTACGTTGGTAGTTTCGCGGCCTAACGTCGAAGCGATCACAGCGGCGGCTTCGGTTGCTTTGGCCGATGGGGGACGTTCGATCGCGCTGTCGGGCGGAGGTGCTGAATCGACCAACGTAGTCTTGACGAAGTTGGCTGCAACCATCGAAGGCAGTACGATCGCAAACTCCGACGACCTGATAATTAATGCCGTGAATAGTTCGGGTGTCGTTTCTACGATTGTGGCGGCATCGTTGGGCGTAGCGACAGGAATGGGTGGAACGGGAATTGCCGCGTCGGTAGGTGCCAGCCGCGCACAGAACTTCATTGGCTACAGCGAAAATGGAACTCGCCTGCCCGCGAGCGCGATCGCCAAATTAGATCGCACGACAATCAATGCTGATGGTACTGTATCTGTGAATGGCTTGACGGACCAATCGGTCAGCAGCTTGTCTTTGGCTGTTAGCGTTGCGGCATCATTGCAAGGTAGCGGCCTGACGCTGAGCGGAGCTGGTACGAGCACAACGAACAAGGTTGCTGCGGATCCGCAGGCGATTGTTAGCAACTTGACCAATACGGCTGTTCAAGCGGACTCTTTCACAGTGTCGGCGGAGGATCAATCCGATATTCGAGCCCTGGCCGGAGGCGTCTCCGTAGCGGCGACCTTCGCATCTGATCAAACTGGCGCGGCGATTTCGATTGGTGTTGGCTTGGCCGATAACTTAGTTTCGACCTATGCACTAGCGAACATCACCGGATCGACATTGACCAGCGACTCAAGTGGGCTATTGAAAGTGGTCGCTGAAGAGAAGTCGAGCATCGAAGCGGTCGCCTTTGCGGCTTCACTGGCCGCTGGGTTCGGACAGCAAACGGGAATAACGGTCAACGGTGCTGGAGCCCGCGCAACCAACAAGATCACCACGAAGACGAATGCGCTGATTACCGATAGCGATGTCGATTGGAATGGTAATGTCAACGTTTCTGCAAGCAATAGCGCGCAGATTGAAGCCCTGGTGCTCACGATTGCTGTCGGCTTAGGAATTGGCCAACGCAGTGGCTTTGGTGTCTCGATTGGAGCGGCGCTAGCAGATAATTTCATTGAGGGAAGTGAGGTCTACGCTAAACTCCAGAACTCAAGCCTTCAGTCTGACGGTCAGCTTAGTATCAGTGCGATCTCCAACGGCAAGATTGAGGCAGTTGTGGCGGCTGGATCGATGGTCATTGCTGGTGGAGGTCAGGTAGGGGTTGCTCTATCTGGTTCAGGAGCTAGTACTCAGAACGTAATCACCTTCGATGTACAAGCAGCGATCGACGGGGATCGAAGTCTTGGGGTCAATGCGTCGGGGATTAGCATATCCGCCCAGGATAGCGCAATCATCGACTCAACCACTGGTTCGATCTCTCTGGCTGCGTCCTTCGGATTTAAGGGGTCCTTGGGAATCTCTGTGGGTGTCGCGATTTCGGAAAACGTTGTCAACAATCGGATTCTCGCTGGAATCTACGATGCGGATCAAGTAACAACGACTAATGGATCGGTAGCGGTTAGTGCCAGCCAGCAGGCATTGATTGACTCAACCACATTCGCAGGAAGTCTTGCTATCGCAGTGGGTACGGTCCCAAGCTTTGCCGGGTCGGGGGCAGGTGTCGAATCGACCAACACCCTGTCAGGACAAGTCGCTGCAGAGATTCGCAATAGTCAAGTGAAATCCGCCAGCGATGTGACGATCACTTCAACCAATACGGCAACGATCGAATCGAGTGCTTCTACAATTTCGATTGCAGTTAGCTTCGTAGCGATCGCCATCGGCGCCCTCGAATCAGAAAATACGATTCGACCTGATGTGACAGCAGCCATTGTTGAATCTTCGGTAACGGCACTCGGTTCAGGAGACATCACTCTTAACGCGATGTCTCAGCCGACTGTCGATTCGGCGACGATTGTGGGGGCCGCCGCTGGGCTGATTGGTATCACAGGGGCAGGTGGAAGTGCGAAAACTAAGATTTTGGATCAGACACAAGCTTATATCGCCGGCAGTACGCTGATTGCCGAGAGCGATAGTGTTGAGGTCAAAGCCAAGTCAGTGACGCTGGCTGATCCGTCGATCACTTCGCTTGCGGTCGGTGCGATAGCCGTAAACGTCATGCTCTCAGAGGTTCAAGTCGCGGGCAAAACCAATGCATACGTCAGTGGTAATACCACAATCAATACCAGTACCCTGGATGTGGTGGCTCAGGATACAAGCACCATCGATCCCAGCAGTACGGCTGTGGGTGGAGGGGTGGTCTCCGTCGCCGTTAGCGACGCCAAGTTCGAAGCGACGCGTGAAACGACTGCGGAAGTCAGGTCCGGTACGCTTAACATGGGAACAGGACGCCTCAACATTCAGTCTTCTTCCGCAACGAACGGGCAGAGCGTTTCCGATAGCGTGAATGTCGGGGTGATTAGTGTCGGAGTTACCGATACATCGGGCGTAGTCAAAAGTAAGACCAAGGCCTTGATCGCTGACAATGCTACGGTGCTCTCCAACGGAGGAGCAATCACTGTCGATGCGGCAAGCAATAACAACGTAGCCGCCCGCCTTGATAACTTCGCAATCGGTATTTTGTTGAATGTCAGTACTAGCAACCCGAGTGTTCTTTTAGAGGGGACTACAGAAGCTAAGATTCTTGGCGATGTCTTGGGAGGACAATCAAGCCTTGGAGCTGGGACGATTACCGTGAATGCCTTCAGCGTTGATGCTGCCAGCGCGGGTTATGAAGTGGGCGGCGGTGGAGCGATCGACGTCAAAGTTGGATCGACCGCGAAAGCAACTGCAAAATCTACAGCTATCGCAGCTCTGGGAGGCAACATCCAGTCGGTGGGCAACATCAATGTCCAAGCGAACGGCTTCAGCGATGCGGATACCGTGGCTGACAGCAGCGGTGGTGGCATTATTTCGATCCAGAAATCTAATGCCGCCGCATTCAATAGCCCGATCGTCTCTGCGGACATTGAGAAAGATGCCGTCATCACGGCAGCGGGCAACATCACAGTCAATGCTGTACACGGCCGCGCGCCGACTCAGTTGTCGGATGGATCGTTCAACGCACAATCAGGTGTGAATGCAGGTAACGACACCATCACCTTTGGTCAGCCCCATGGACTTCGAACCGGCGATGCCGTCACCTATCAGTTGAGCCCTGGTCAAACTGCAATTCCAGGTCTATCCGCTGGGCGGACCTATAGTGCAATCGTTGATAGCAGCAACACGATTCAATTGGGAGCGGTCACCTATAGTGCTGTCGACCTGTCAAAAGACACAATTGGGTTTGCTGCCCCGCATAACCTTAACAATGGCGACGAAGTAACTTATCGCGCTGGTACGTCCGCAATTGGTGGCTTGATCAATGGACAAAGGTACCGAGTGCTTGTCATTGATGCTCGAACCATCAAGCTTGCACCGGCTGGAAGTCAAGCCACTGCGGCTAAATCGCTGCCGGGCTCAGCCATAACTCGTGATTCTGCAACGGGTCAGGATTTCGTTAACATCAACTCCCACGGCTTCGTCAATGGTCAAGCAGTTACCTATCGCGCACCTCAAGGTACAAGCTTTACAAGTCGTGCCGTGGATGTGCTAGGGACAGAGGCCGAGCCCTACCGAGAAGATGTGTCTGCCAACAACATCTTCTTCGAATTCGGACATAGCTTTACGGCTGGTCAGGAGGTCGTTTACGACGCTTTCTTGAATGGGGCAGGCAGCAACCTAACGATTGGTGGCTTGCAAAATGGTGGTCGCTACTTTGTCATTCTAGATGCGAATAATCCAAAGGTGATACGGCTAGCTGCAACACGGAACGAAGCTTTAGGCAGCGACAATGGGACACCAAACAATCTCAATGATGATACTCCCATTCGGCCCATCAGTCTCACTCCAAACAAGACAACCGAGGGCGCGAAGGTTTCGCACCGCCTGCGCGCGGCCAATCAGCAACCGATCTTCGGACTAGAAGACGGCCGGACCTACTACGTAGTCAACGCGACGGCTAACCGCTTCCAGCTATCTAGTGCCGCACCTGTTTCGGGTACTCCGAGCACGCCGTTAACATTGTCAGGAATTGACCCAGTTAGCAACCTGGTGTTGACTGGCAGTACGATCGGCGTCGAAGGAATTGATCTGAGCGGCTTAGGTGGTGGCGAACAGAAGTTCATTATTGATATTCGCGGAACCGCATCGGGAATTCAGTCTTTCGGTGGAATTGGTGGGGCCAGCGCAGTTGCGGGTGCGCCCATTGGCGATGGAATTGTCAGTTCGGCTGCACGAGGTGCTAGCGGTGGTTTGGTTAGGGTATCTGAATCGTCCGCCAGTGCATTCACGGAGCCGCAAGTCACAACGACTGTTGGCGATGGAGCGACAGTTAATGCCAACGACATTACCATTAACGCTACTTCGATTGGCAACGCACTTGCCACAGCATCAGACTTTGGGGGTGGCTTAATTGCAGTGGGTAACGCCAATGCGCTGGCTGGTATCCATACGGCGGGCAGAGTGGTTTTGGGTGTTGACTCGTCCTTGATCGCAGCGAACAACTTGCAGGTTACTTCGACCATCGAGCAGAACGGACAAGTGCTTTCAAGAACCGACGGCGGGGGCTTAGTCAATGTTGCGGATGCTGATTCACTTTTGAATCAAGACTTTACATCTGCGATCCAAGTGGGAAGCGATGCGCTGTTGAAAGCAGGGAAGGCACTGACCATCGAGTCAAGCTCGGCACTCAACGGTTCAACGAATGCGCGATCGGATGCCAACGGTGCAATCGCCTTCGCATCCAGTAATGCGATCATCAATGTTGGGCTGCTGGCTGCAACGACACAGAGTGTCATTGGTACCAACGCTCAGCTTATTGGTGGCGATTCTTTAGCAGTACGAGCTACCGTAGCTCGTATGAACTTGCGATCAGACGCGAAGGCTGATTCTGCAGCTTTAGGTGCCGATTCTGATACCGATGGTACTGTTCGCGTTGGTTTTCAGGGCAGAGAGGAACAATCGAATATCTTGATTGCTGGCGGTGCGAGGTTGAGAGCTCCGAGCGTGACGTTGGATTCGAGCCATAATCAGATCAACGTGACATCCTCTAGTAAGGCTAACACCGATGCTTTTGGCGCCGACGCTCAAGCAGTTTCGAACACCGACTATGAAAGCCTCTCGAACATACAAATCGACGATGGATCGCTGATATCAACAACGAATCTGCAAGTCCGTGCGACACAAAACATCGTAGCCTACGATCGGCTGGCTAACGCCGATATCGATTTTATAGGCGACGAAACGGCGAATGAGATTGGCGACTACAGGCCCAGCCGAAACATCGTGTTCAACGGCGATTTGGAATTGTCCACTGGGCAATCACCGACGCTTTACGTATCGCCTAACGGAACCATTCTTAACGCCGAGCAAATCACTGTTAACGGCGGAAATGGCGTTGGTTCGATTGTCTCCGGACAGATTGCCATCGATAACATTACCGCTGGATCTGGAGGCGGTTTAGCCAACTTTGTGGCGAATGATGTTGCGACCCTGGACGGTAAGACCGCTCCGAGAAGCAAGATCTCTGGTAAGCAAGGCGAAGTTCGAGTGCTCAATACGCTTGACAAGATTTCGATTCTGAATGAATCGAACCTTCCGCTGATCGTGAATGATATCTCGACCGCAAGTTTAGATCCTTTAGCATCGGTCCGATTGTTCGCAAACGATGTCCAGGATGCTATTTTTGGATTCAATATCAAGACAGCCGGCGGAGACATTTCGCCACAAGTGCTTATCGATAATCCAGGCACTGGAAATGTCACGCTACGGGGAGTGATTGATAATCCGCTGGGAACGGTGACCGTCCATAGCTTCAACAACATTGTCGGATCTGGAGTGATACGCGCAAACGGTGTTTCGCTCACTTCCGACAATGGCGCGATTGGTAGCAGTACCAGTAGAACCAATGTTGAACTGGTTCGAAGTGCCGGACGACCAACATCGCTTGACGCCCAGGCCCAACAAGACGTGTGGCTGCGACTGACCGGGCGAGTTCGTGATCAGGACAATTCGAGTTCAACTTTCAATACTGGACAGATCTCCTCGGCAACGACGAATGTTGACGTATTGATCCAGCCAACGATCATCGAGAATACGCCTCTGGAAGGCTTCAGTGGCGGCTTGCTGGTCAACGTTGTCAAGGAACCGTTGCTTGGTCGCTATTACACGAACTTCCGCCCCGATGGCTTAGCCGAGGAGCGATCGCCGCTGGACTTTCGTATCTTCCCTGATCTCACGAAGTCGAGGAGCATCGATAGCACGTACAGTTTCGCTCAAGTGGATGCCTCTCGAAATATCTCAATCCAAGCGTTCCGCCCAGCAGCTTCCGATCCGAGAATCAACATCACCGCCAACACAAATGCCCAGAAGTCATTGGGGGCTGGTTCCGTATTCATTTTGACAAACGGCAACATTGTTGCGACCGAAACCAGCGGTGATCTCAGGATCAACAAGGTGCAGTCAAACAATGGCGATGTTACGCTGACGGCTGCCAATGGTTCAATGCTTGATGTTGCCGATGCGACAGATAATGGAACAACCGCTTGGGTGATTGGCAATGCGGTTTCCTTGACCGCACTCAATGGGCAAATTGGTTTGCTGGCCGATCTGTTGGAAATTGATTCGTCCAGCAAGGTGTTGTTGCAAGACGAGCAACCCAGCGGACGTCTCGATGCAGCCGCTAGTGGGTCAATCTACCTTCGGGAGGTTGCCGGCGACCTGCGTCTGGGTGGCGTTGTAGCCATCGGACGCAACCTCGTTGATACTCCTGTGACAGGGAACGTCCGTCTGTATACGCTCAGCGGATCAATCCTAGATGTTGATAATGATCCTAGGGCGGATATCCAGGGCTCGCAGATAGACCTGTTTGTCAGTGGTGGTGGTATTGGTGCCGATACGAATGCGTTAGAGATCTTTGGCGCGGGCCGCGGGCAAGTGCAAAACTTGAATCAGCTTAATCCCGTGGTACCAGTCGCTGGCCGTTTGTATCTGGAATCTGAGAAAAGCGTCTGGCTCAGCCAGGTCCAAGGTGCGCTAGATGTTTTGCGGGCAACAGTTTCTTCAACCAAAGAAGGCGAAGGTCAACTGCACCTTTCAACCTTGGATTGGACGGAAAGATTTGACGACTTTACGCTAGTGACGACTGGTGACCTGATTCTACCCACGGTTGGACCCAATCTACCGTTCGGTCGGATTAGCGCTCCTGAATTGGTGTCGATCATCGCCGCTGACAACATCCTGATTCCACAAGGAGCCTTAGTTTCCAGCGCTAAAGTTGTTCGGCTTCAGGGCGATCCATCTCTAGGCAATGTGGATGAATTAGGTTCTGAGATTGACATTCAAGGAGATCTTGTTGCTCCTGAGGTGCTGATCGAAGGCGGTGATCAAGTCGACGATCTACAGTTGAACAATCCCAACGGAATCAACGCTAGCGGAAAGACTACTTTCCGGGGCAATGGCAATGATGACCGCTTCTATATCCGCGGAACCGCCGGTGAAACCTCGTTCGAAGGTGGCGCAGGAACCGACCGCTTCTACATTGCGGCCAACGCTTCCAGAGCACTGTTCCCAACGCTAACTGCTTTTGAAAATCCTTTCGACTATCTGTCTGGAACGCTTTCGAACTTCGGAAACTTCTCTATTGATGCTGGTTCGACTGATGGGCCTGCTGATGGAATCTACTTGAGTGCAGACCAGACTCAAGTTGCTATCCCAGGTGATCTTGAGACGAACTCGATCGCGGGCTTTGGCCTATCCGCGCCGATTCAATATCTGGCTCCAACTGGTGCGACGATTCAGTTGGAACTAGGAGCGATCGATGATACGGTACGTGTGACCGATGTGGCGGCCAATATTGCATTCTTGATCTATGGTAACGACGGCAACGATACCTTCATTGCAGGAACAGATTCTGGAGACCTATCTGGAATTGATGGGATCATCGGATTCTTTGGTGGAAACGGCAATGATACTGTGAACGTGATCGGAGATGCCTCTGTTGTACCTGGGCAGTTGACATCCATTAGCGTTACCGGCATGGGCATGGGCGCTAACCGATTGCGTTCGGTCCACAATCTAGACTTTGGCTATGGATATCAGAATGATGGTGCCGTCACTGAAGATCCGGGAACGATCTATTTCGGTGTCCGACGTTCCAATAGCTTTAACGATTTCAGCAACGAACGGATTGAATCGACGATCGAGACCGTTAACGTCACGCTGGGTTCAGGAAATGATGTCTTCAATATCGATAGCTCGTACACCGGCAACGTCAGCGTGCTGGGTGGCGATGGTGCTGATCGTATCACAGTTGGAACAACACCTACGGGGCTCTATTCGCAAACCACCAAGCGAGCCGATAAGGTCCTGGGAGCTCTGCGAATTGACGGTCAAGGTGGATTTGACGAAGTGATCGTTGATGACCGAGGAGACTCTGAAGATAACTCTGAAGATAACCTCGAAGATAACTATGGTCAGTTGGCCGGTCGTGTTGTGACCTTTGGTGACATGCAAGGGTCGGTTAATGTTGGAGCCCTGGATAACATCACGGTCCTGCTCTCAGACTTCAGCGATACGTTCTACGTACCATCGACTACGGTTGGTTCCGTGAGCACCGTTGACAGTGGAATCAGCTCTGACCTGGTCTATGTCGGTACCGATCGAGATCGAACACGCAACCGACTCTCCGATATCCGAGGGGAACTGGTGCTGAGCGGTAATAGTCCTGAGGCCGACGATAGGTTGTTCTTGAATGACCAAGACGAGACAGCGCGACAGATCTATACCACCACCAATCGCTTGTTGGCCCCCGTGCAATATTCCGATGGTGTCTCAACTCAGTTGTGGCAGTTTGATGAAACTACAGTATCTCGCGTGGCTATTGATTCGACGGGGAATCCGATTGTCGCGCCGATTCGATACTCTAAGTTCGAGCAAGTGGTACTCAGCGCGGGCCAAGCGGCGGATACGATTCAGATCGACGGCACTCATCGCGAGCAAGCAATCCGTGGCAAGAACGCCATGTTTGTTGTCAATGCTGGCGGTGGTGACGACCAGATCAACGTGGGCAGTTTGACAGCCAACGGCGATTACAGCATGTCAGCTTTTGGAATTGACATTAACACCGATCTGCTAACAACCGATAGCACTCGTGGTATTCCAGTTTGGATCAATGGACAAGGCGGAATCGACTCCGTTCATTACCTGGACTCCGCTTCCACGCAAGATTCCAATCTGGCCTTCCAAACTAGGTCGTTTAATGAGATTCTCCCAGACGCAAGATGGGACGGTTTCTTTAAAACTGCTTTTGACGATGCTCCCAATAGCGTGAGCTACATTGCAACGGTATTGTCAGAGAGTGGCGATAGTCTGCAGAAGCCGACAGTGAACGCCTACACTCGCGATACTGAAAACCTCCTCGTAACCTTGGGCCGTGGCGACGACACGATTCAACTACCAGGTAACGATAGCGGCAATACAAGCGAGCCTCCCAAGACGGGCGTGCTGCGAGCAAACGTCACCGTCTACGGCGGTGATGGCGATGACAGCTTTAACATTCCACGACGATTTGACAATCGCAATAGCGTTGGGAACTTCACTGCTACCATGAATGGTCAAGGTGGCGATGATCTGGCCTTCGTAGATTATGCCCTTGGCGTTCCTAGCGGATTAGCACGAGTCGTCTTTAATGGCGGTTCCCAAGATAGCCAAGATACGTTCCGCGTTGCTGGCGATGGTTTAGCGTCGGGAACGTACTTGCCCAGTGGAACCGCAATTGGTAGCGGGCGAGTCTCGGTTGGTGGCAACCTTCTGGACTTTACGAACGTCGAACCGCTGGTGATTCACGGCCTGTCGGCGCTGCAAGTTACGACACCTGCAGATTCAGCAGCCAATCTGTCGATCGACAGCGTTAAGATTGCCGATCTGAATCTAAAGAACTTGGTACTGTACACCACCGCGGTCGATGGCGTCGTCAGTTGGAATCCATTGAATGATCTCACGCTTCAGAGTACCCCTGAGGATCTCAAGAAGACTGGTAAAGCGACTGCGATCTCTGGTGAAAGACTGATCGTCGGCTCTGAGCAGCAGGACAATGATCCGACTCGAGTTGTCTTTTCAGGTGTGGCCACGATCTATCGCGGTGGCCCAAGTAACTGGACCGAAGAGAGCAAGTTGTATCCTGGTGATCGCGACAAGAACGGCATGGGCCTTGGTTTCGGCAATGCGGTAGCCATCTCGGATAACTTGGCGATTGTTGGTGCGGCCAACGATGGAACCAATGGTATCGATGCTGGTGCGGCTTATATCTTCGTGCGTAACGGCAATGTTTGGAGCCAAGAAGCAAAGATCTTGGCACCTAACGGATCTGCCGGCGCGAATTTTGGTGGAGCTGTTGCGATTAGCGGAGATACCGTATTCGTCGGAGCGACAGGCGGGGTCACCGATAGCGTTTATGTCTTTTCGAGAACGAATGGTCGTTGGTTCTGGCGAACAACGCTGAACTTGGGCAACAATCAGAACACCGATTTCGGCAGTAGCGTGTCTTTCGCTGGTGGATACCTGGTCGTTGGTGCTCCTCAAGATACGGTGAACGCCGTTCGGTCTGGTTCGGCCTATGTCTATTTCGGTGCAGGAGGTAGTTGGAGCTTCTCTGGGCAACTGACACCGTCAGTGCCAGAGGCCGACGAGGCATTCGGGGCTTCCGTGGATGTATCGACAAACTCGGGTCCTAAGATTGTCGTAGGTGCACCCAAATGGAATAGTCGCACCGGCCGCGCGTTTATCTATGAGTTCAGCGGGCAATGGAGTAGAACGGCAAGCTTGACCGCAGATGCCGGCTTGCCGAGTACGGAGGCCAGTCAAGAGCGACAGGCGGAGTTGTTGTTCG
>CAYWNG010000024.1:0-6898 GCA_964458685.1 uncultured Pirellulaceae bacterium | reverse complement strand
GTACATCAGTCCAGATTGATGGCGGCACAGGCAGTGGAACTTACGTTGTTGCTGGTGCTCCGGGCAAGGCAGATAACAAGGGAGCCGCCTACACGTTCTATCAGCTTCCAGATCAAGGTTCAGGACTGGGGGCTTCATGGACTCGAGGAAGTAATCCGATCTCCGGTAGTTCGATCTCCGGTCGGCTGATGGCAACCAACCCAAATGGAGCCACCAACTCCGGCTTAGGCGATTATGAGAAGGCTGATCAGTTTGGAGCGAGCGTTGCGCTTTCAGGAAGCACCATTGTTGTTGGTATCCCTGGTTACAACGACACCAACAATCGACCAGACTCAGGTGCATTCCAAACATTCACCACGACGGGTATTGTTCCTGCTCCTACCTCAACCAATCTGTTTGCTGACACGATCGAGGATCCACGCGACGGCGCACCGGCGGATTCGCGCTTTGGCTCAGTGACTCAGTATGATGCGGCAACACGTACGTTGTATGTGGCTGATCCGAATAACAATGTTGTCTATGTGTATCTTAATGAAGGACTATCCTGGCGGTACCTGACCGAACTGAGAGTACAAGGTGCCAGTGAGTTTGGTGCGGATATTGCTTTCGACGGTAACCGTCTGGTGGTTGGTTCTCCGGGCAATAATCATGTCTATATCTATACGCGTAATGGGGATTCTTTTGGCACCCCACTTGCATTATCTGGTAACGGTCGCTTTGGTGCGTCAGTAGCTATCAGTGGTGGATTATTGGCTGTTGGTATGCCTCAAGCAAGTGCTTCCTTCAGGTCGTTTGACCAGCCCTCTTCGCTTCCAGACCCGCTCAATCTTGGAGCAGCCGGAGGGGCGATGACATTCCGCTTCAATGGCTTCTCATGGAGCCCGGATCGGATACTGTTCCCAGACGATCCTAACTTGCCATCGTCCACTTGGCGCAATGAAACTGTGCAACTTTCACCGGCCTTCAATACCGTCCGGGCTATCATTAACAATGGCAACCAATCATTTGGTATCGGGTATATCGAATACGGTGGACCGCAGCGGATTACTCAAATCAGTGTACCGCCCCAAACAATGGTTGCGTTGGTATTCGACAAGGACTGGCAACGAGATTCGCAGGTCTATATCAACTTTAATCAAACCAATGCCTTCAATTCCGAGGCAGGGCGAATTACCTACACCATACCATCGCAATGGCAGGACAAATTGTTTTCCATCATGGTTGGAACCGTTCAAAACCGAGATGGGGTTTTTGGAACGATGCGCAGAGGCGATGGCGCTGACATCCGATTCACGGATTATCAGACATTGGTGAACGATGATACTTTCAAAAATCGGCTTGAATTCTCTGCGGGACCGAACTCCATCATCATGGTCGCCGACACGGAAGACGGCTTTAGGAATGACATGGGAACGGACTCAGTCAGTAGTTTTGGTAACTCTTCCGTTTCCGGGAGGATGAAGAGCGGAAGGACAACTGATATCGACGAGGTTTTCGTAGCCAGCACACGCGCTCTGACCGCTCAGCGCCCCGCGCTGAACTCGTTCAATTTGAGCGGTTCTGGTTTCGGTTCCTCCATTAGCATTGTTGGCAACAATGTATTTGTGGGAGCACCCGGGAAAACCAGATTGGCCACCTACAATCTTGGTGCGGCGACTCGCGGCGACTGGGCGGCAAGCGTGGGCGGCTTCGCAACAAACCTGACGCCGGTGCTTCGTGCTTCAAACTTGGTCAATGATACTTTCGGAAACTATGGCTCTGAAGTTGTATCCACTGCACAAGGATCTCTGTTGGTCGGAAACCCAGGTCGAAACTACGTCGATTACTATTTCCGCGATCCTAACCCAACGCCATCTACGGGTACAGAGATTGGGGCGGCTCAGTCCATTGCCAGTAGAGGCAACAGAATCCTACTTGGTGCGCCTGGTGGTGCTGGTTCAGCGCATCAGTTTGATCTTTCGACAAATCGAGTGGGTGTTCCACTTCTACCTTTCCGTCCAAACCAAGGCGTGATGGAAGCTGACACAACAAGCTCTTTGCGATTCGGGGTTGGCGGGCAGTTGATCAGTGAAGGATTCACAATCGTTGGAACCAATAACTCGGACAACAACGCGAACAGAATCTATGGATTCCGTCAGCGTGGTCCAAGCTGGTCGAGCATTACGACAACCATTCCAGCCGCTCCACGACTCAGTGAGGTAGGATCGAGTGTGGCTATCGATAGCGACACGGTGATTGTCGGAGCCCGAGATTATGACAGTCGCGGTGCGGTGTTTGTTTCCACTGTTGGAAGCAGCGAGCTATCACAACGTATCCAGCCTGATAATCAGGAAACCGGCGATCAGTTCGGCTTTAGTTCAGCTATCTTCGGCGACACGATGTTGATTGGCGCGCCTGGTAAAGCTAGTGGAGCTGGTGCCGTCTACATGTATGAGCGAATTGGAACTGGCTGGTTCCAGCGAGGCTTCTTCCAAGGCCAAGTTGCCGGTGGTCGTTTAGGAACTTCAGTCGGTGTCTTCGGCAACACTGCCATCGTTGGATCAGCCAATGCAAACCAAGCACAGATCTACAGCTTCAATGGATCGGCGTGGACGCTCTCGCAGAGCATTCTCGACGCGGGTTCGCGAGGACTAGGTGGGCAGTATGGTTCTAGCGTTGCAATTCACCAAGATACGATCATCATCGGAGCACCCGACGCAGACTTGAGTCGCGGGGCCACGGATGTCTTTGTACGAACCAGCAATGGATGGACTTTACAAAAGACCATTTGGGGTCGCGATGTGGGAATGACAGGCGGCGACAAATTTGGGGCGGCTGTAGATGTCCATGGTAATGTTGTAGCCGTGGGTGCTCCCGGCGTTGCTGCTTCCAAGGGAACTGTATTCACCTACCAAAGATTGAATTCTGATTGGTCTTCACTGGGTCAATTATCCAATACACTGGGTCAAGCCGGTGATCTTTATGGAGCCGCTCTTGCTCTAGATCAGAATCAGTTAGTGGTTGGCGCTTACGGCGTCCGCGCAGACTCGGGACCAAATCCTTCCAATCGCGGTGCCGCGTACTCGTATCGCTTGAACGATGGCCAGTGGATCAACGAAACGGCTCTCTCCACAATTCAACGAAGCGGCACTGAACCGGGGGATCAGTTTGGATTCGCTGTTGGGTTAAGCAATGGAGTTGCTGTGTTCGGAGCTCCACAAACCAACGGTCGTCCGAACTCGTCGTCGGGTCACGGTGCGGCGTATGTTCAAAAACGGGATCAGAGTGCTCCGACTACGGTCATTACCACAGAGACTTTGGAAGAACTGAGAACTGGTGGATTGGCAAACCAAGTCAAAGGCACCCTCGGCTCGACTGTTACTTCGACATTGAACTTCTTCGACATTCGCAATGTCACGCTGACAACCGGCGATGTCGATGATCGGATCCGTCTTGAGTCGCCCGGTCTGACAGCGCTTGGGCTCCAGAACTTTACCGTGAATACAGGGGCTGGCGATGACCTCATGACGGTTGCATCGAACCAGTTGACTCCGCCTGCGGATGGGAAATTCCTGCCAAACCCTCCAGGTAGTTCCAACTACTCAACGCTTGCGGGGCAGTTTACTTACGACGGTGGCGCTGGAAGAAACCACTTGGTCAGTGACTTCGATTCTGATTGGACCTTAACCACGGACAGTCTTTTTGCTGGCCAACCACCTACCCAAACTACCATCCCTCCAAGAATGACTCTTGCCAATGTTCAGGACGCAACCTTGAACGGTGGCTCAAGCGTGAATACGATCACGGCGCTCAGTTGGAATGGCAATCTGCGCCTCAATGGTGCGGAAAGCAACGATTTTTACTTCATCCATGCCCCAGCGATGGGCAGTGGATTGGTCGAAGTGATTGATCCTGCTGGTTCGAACGATACTGTAACCGTTTACGCTACCAGCGCAGCCGAAACCATCTCGATCACTGGTAACGCAGTCAGCTTTGGTAACAAGTTTGTACTGTTCAACGGGACGGAGGTCCTGAATGTGGCCGGTGGAGACGGCAATGACACGCTGCGAATCACCAATAGTGCTTCGCCGAGAATCAATCTAGATGGCCAAGCAGGCTCGGATAAGTACCAAGTCTTTGAAGGCCTGACTACTTCGGAGGTCTTCTTCCACGACTCGGGACCATTGCCTCCCGAGAACATCGATTCCGCACAAACGAATTGTACGAACTTTCTGAACTTTGGATTCCGGACTGGCAACAACGTCGTCAGCTATGACACAACGATTGAAGGTGAAACTTGCACATCACCACCGCCACCGGACGTGCCAGTGATTGTTCCTGAGAGCAGCAATGTTCAAACTACGGAGGGAACTCTAACGCTGAACAAGATCGGATTCGCCGGAGATAGCAGCGTTATCGTTTCGATGACAACCTCATTAGGCTCGATCGCGCGCGTTAATGGTGTTTGGACATGGAGCTACACGCCTCCGGACAATACTGGAGCCAATGGAGTTTCGGTAAGCTTGGAAGGCAAGACGGCTTCAGGTCTTGTCACCCAGGCCAACTTCCGGCTAACGGTAGATAATGTCAATCCAACGATACGCGATCTTGCGGCAACTCAGATCAGCGAGAATGGAGTCACTCAGCTTACAGGAACTATCGAAGATCCAGGCATTGATGACAGCTTCACACTTCTGGTGGACTGGGGCGATGGTTCCCCTGTTGAAGAGATTGAGAAAACCAAATCCGAGCGGACTTTTTCAATTCCTCACCGGTACCTAAACAATCGCCCTGGAAATGCGGCTTATCCAGTTTCCGTCACGGTGCGAGATGATGATCGTGGCCAGAACACCACCGCTGCGAGCGCTAGCGTACTGAACGTCGCTCCTACTTTGGCGAACCTTTTGGTAAGCACAATACTGGAGAATGGCGAGGCGGTACTGCGAGGCACGATTCAAGATCCAGGTACACAGGACTCGTTCACATTGTTCGTAACTTGGGGTGATCCAAATTCGCCAGACAATGTTCAGGAGTTTAGTTTCGAGAAGGGCACCACGAACTTTGAACTGCGCAGACGTTATTTACAGGACAGTTCCACACAACGTGGTGGTGTTTACGAGATTCAGTTGGAGATCCAGGACAGCGACTTGGAATTGAGAAGCTACACACAACCGCTATTGGTGCAGAACGTCTCGCCGTCGATTCAGCAGTCGATAACGGCGACTCCGGTGTTCGAAGGCGAAACGATGACTGTTACTGGACAGTTCACCGATATCGGTTTGCTGGACAAGCATCGCATCAGCGTTGACTGGGGCGATTCGAACAATGGCTTCCAATCGGTGTTTGAAATCAACGCCATCCTTGTTTCGGATGCAATTTTAGGCACTCAGAGCTTTGATCTTGCCACAGACACTCGATTCTCTTCATTAACCGTAGGTGATATTGACGCGGTCCTGACGATTACGGGTATTGATCCTGTAACTGGCTTAATCAGCTTCTCAATTTCTCGCTTGATTCGCAATGATGGACCAGCCCCAGGAAACGGGCGATTCGTGGACGATACCCAAGTCATCCTAACGATCGAAGATCTGGATGGTGGTAGAGACCAAAAGTCCACGATGACTACCGTTACCAACGTGAATCCCGCAATCAGCGAACTCCAGATTGTTTCTACGGTCGAAAATGGCCTTGTGACAATTACGGGAGTCATGTCTGACAAGGGACTTTTTGATGATCAAGTGATCGTTATTGATTGGGGTGATAAGAACAATCTGTTGCCTTCACGCTTTGAATTGCCTGCTCGCTTGGCTGTCGCCAGCGACGGATCGACGATCCCCGTACTGTTGGCCGGAGTAGGAGATGAATCATCTCGAACGTTCCATTCGACAACGATCGGGGACTTCGAGACAATCCTTACTGTGTTCTCGGTCGATCCGGACAATACGCCCGTCGATGGAGGTGTGAAGTTCTCTGTTTCCCGTCGATTTGTGGATGATGGCGAGGCCCCTGGCAACGCTACGTTGTCAGACATTGTCAACATTCGAGTGACTGCGTTCGACTTGGATCAAGGTTCTGGCTTCGCAGAAGGTACGACTCAGGTTGATAACGTTGCTCCAGTTCTAGTTTTGTCCGATGTGTTGCCGATCGATGAAAACGGTTTCGTAACGCTTAGAGGATCGATCACCGATACAGGTCGAGTTGATCGTCAGACAATTACCGTGACTTGGGACGATAGCAACGACTTGGCAATATCGAACTTCCAAGTCAAGTCTTTGTTTACCGTGAACCCAGCCAACGGCACCTTGACACTGAATCTGTTCCCTGGGGACACTTTCCAGTCGACCAATTCAGCCGATGCGGATACGACTCTGTTGATTGATTCGGTTGATATGGTCAACAGCACCTTCACATTCTCAGTACGCCATCAATACAGGAATGACGGGGCGGCGCCCGGCAATGCGACCTTGATTGATGCGAGCAACATCAAGGTTGAAGTGACTGATGATGACGGTGGCTACGATTCGAAGACAAAGACAACGACAGTTGCCAACGTCGCTCCAAAGTTGATTGGCGTGAATATTACACCAAGGATCAACGAAAATGACATTGCAACGCTCAACGGAAGCTTTAGTGACATCGGTTTGGTTGACCGTCATACGCTGACTGTCAATTGGGGCGATGCTAACAACTTGCGAGTCTCGTCGTTCGATCTCAAAGCGATCTATGTCATCAATCCAGTCAACGGACAGGTGACGGCGGACTTAGCTGTTGGCGATACGTTTGCCTCAACGACCGCGGGTGACGAGAGTACCATACTCACAATCACCTCGATCGATCCAGTTGCAGGTGTTGTCGGCTTCACTGTTCAGCATCGATACCTGGATGACGGAGTTGCCGGAGCGGCTTGGCCTGGAGCGAA
>CAYWNG010000023.1:16779-21967 GCA_964458685.1 uncultured Pirellulaceae bacterium | reverse complement strand
AAGGCTCCGGCGGGGAAGCTGTTGTCGCGGCCTAACCATTGCACGAGATCGTCGAAGGTTCGAGCCATTTCAGAGGCTCGTGTACCTTGTGCGAAGACCTCTTTGCCGGAACGGACAATCGATAGCGAGATATCGATCTTTTCGCGGCTGGGCATGTCTTCGGCAAGGGTAATCCAGGGACCGAGACCACAGCACTCGTTATACATCTTGGCTTGAGGCAAATACAAAGGATTATCGCCTTCGATATCGCGCGAGCTCATGTCGTTGCCGATGGTGTAACCGACGATACGGAGATCGGGAGAAAGGACCAAGGCCAGTTCGGGTTCGGGCACGTTCCATGTGGCGTCCTTACGAATTCGCAGTGCTTGTCCATTGCCGCGGACGCGATGGGGAGTCGCTTTGAAGAAGATCTCAGGCCGAGGCGAATTGTAGACGCGATCGTAACAGCTCGCCGCCGCTTCGGACTCTTCCATCCGCGCGGTCTGACTGCGCTTGTACGTGACTCCAGCCGCCCAAACCTCTTGAGCGTCGATGGGCGGCAGAAGCTTGGCATCACCAATTGCAACGCGTTCGCCCGTTGGTCGTAGTCCGCGAATCGTCTCGGCGGGATTACTTGTTGCTAACACACTACTAAGATCAGCGAACGAACCCCAATCAAGCAGTTCCAAGTGGTCGCCGTTTACTGTAGCGATGGAAGGTTTGTTGGACGAGTTGAGTAGCTTGGCAATCTGCATGGAATTTCTTCTTTTGTCTGAATGGACTGAGTCGTTGGTTGTCGAGATTTTTTGAATTGGGAATTTTGATAAGTCGGAGCTGTGGATTTTTCAGGCTAGGCGATGCTCAAGAGCTCGCGACGCAATCGCTCGCAAGCATCGGCAATCTTGGTTGCGCCGTGGCGATAAACATCGCAAGCGGGCAAGCCGAAGCGATCCTCGGCCTGAGCCACTTCGCGATCCGCTTGTTCGGCGGTGAGACTGCGAGTGTTGATGCTGATGCCGATGACGCGGCATGGGTGCCTGAGGTTGGCCATCGCTTCCACGGCGGCGATCTGTGCTTCCATCGGCGCGATGGGAATGTCCTTCAAGCCTTTGACGTGCGTCCGACCAGCTTCGTAACAGAACAGCAAGCCTTGCGGGGCTCCACCATGCAGCAATCCGGCGGTGACTCCCGAAAAGGCAGGGTGAGCGATGCTGCCTTGACCTTCGATCAGCACAAAATCGTGATGCTCTTGCTTAGCGACAATCTCTTCCACGGCTCCATTAACAAAGTCGGACACGACGCAGTCGATGGGTGCGCCTTCGCCGGTGATCATGATCCCTGTTTGACCCGTGGCGACGAACTTTGCTGAGTGGCCTCGCTTGCTCAATTCAAGCTGAAGCTCCAAAGTCGTAACCATCTTGCCGATACTGCAATCGTTGCCGACGGAGTGAATGCGAATGCACTCGGGTCGAAACGCGTGACATTTAGCTGTCTTCTTAAAATTGTTGCGGCGGACATCGACCAATTGGCTACCGGAGATCTTGGCCAATGCAACGTACTCGGCGTCATCGACCAAGAAGTCGTGTAGTCCGGAAACGATGTCGATTCCACGCTGGATGGCTTGTTTGATGATGGGACGCCAAGCCTCGGGTAGTTTGCCTCCCGGTGTGGCAATACCCAAATAGATTGAGTCGCACGTCGGAATCGCGTCCAAATTGGCAACGACTGGGACGTTCCCACCCAATGTAAAAAGGTCGGCGGCTACCTTCCCGGCCTCTTTTTGATCGATGACGGCAAGGACTTCACCTTCGCGATACTTCAGCAGGCTCATCGCTGTCTTA
Organism: uncultured Pirellulaceae bacterium; assembly: GCA_964458685.1. Lineage (GTDB taxonomy): Bacteria > Planctomycetota > Planctomycetia > Pirellulales > Pirellulaceae > Aureliella. Next base: position 20,147 of record CAYWNG010000023.1, on the reverse strand, counting down.
GCGTAGAAAGGAGTCGAAAATCCGTCCGTCAGCAAGGCAATTCGCTGATGGGAAGGCAGTTTGGTCCATTCGAAAGTTGTCATTGTCTTTGCATTTGGCAGCAGATTTGGAGTGAAACTGAGAGGTTTTATCCTATGTTGAATGCACGCAATCGAGAAGGGTGCTGCCAATTTGCCCTTCATCCCGCTAAAGCATGATTGCCGGTTCCGGCGATTTAGGTGAAAATGCACAAGGGTTGCGAACAGTACCGAAAATTGTCCCGTATTACCTTGGGTGATACTGGGTGAGTAACACACATAACTTCGTAGGATTGATTGAGAATGAAACGTCTGTGCCTATTTACTTGCGTTGCCTTGGCCACTTTTGTATCGACCGGATGCGAGCCAGCGAAAAAAGCTGACAAGGCTCCTGTGGCCGAGAAAGGTCACGATCACGACCATGGCGATCACAAGCATGCGGAAACGCTTCTGGAAGGCTTTCAACAACTTTCCGACGCTTACACCGGAATCAAGGCAGCGATGGAAAAGAGCGACATGGACGCTGCTCATGACCCGCTTCACGACCTAGCTCATTTGCTGGGTGAAGATCTACCCAAGCTAACCAAGAAAAGCACTTTGGACGACGACACCAAAGCTAAGCTGGCCGCTCATTGGAATACTCTGATGGATGAGTTCGGCAAGTTAGACGCGTTCTTCCACAATGGCCCAAAGGCCGATTGGGCCGAACTCGATAAGAAGATTGCTCCTGTAATGGAAGAGCTTAAAGGCCTAGTTAAGTAAATCAGTTAAGTGAGTTCACTCATGCTTGCCAAACGAATCACTGTAGGTCGCGCGTCGATCTACAGTTTGGGGAAAATCGCTTCGTGGGGAGTTTGCGTAGCCGCCTGTCTATGTCTAGTTGGCTGCAACAGTGACAGTACCCCGAAGTCCGATGCAAGCTTGCAAAAGAAGCTTTTCGTCACTGCGAAGCCTGAGAGCATCAACTCGATCAAGTCCGTCTACGATGCGTTTCAAGCAGACCAAAAGGTAACTGTAGCTGGACTGATCTATGCAGATGGGATGAATCCCTTTGATCCCAAGCAGTCGGTATTCACTATCGTCGATCTTCCCAAGAACAGGCACGAGCACGAAGATCCAGGCGATTGTCCTTTTTGTCGGCATCAACTGAAGAGTGCTAAGATTGCCATCGTGCAAGTCAGCGACGACTCCGGCAAACCCTTGTCGCAATCTGCCGAAACGCTGCTGGGCTTGAAGAAGAACCAAGAGATCGCCGTCTCGGGACCTGTAAGTCAGATTGGCGACACAGTATTCATCAAGCTAGAGAGTCTCTACGTTCTTTCAAAGGAGGACGCGGATAGTCTTACTCAAGCTTTCTATGCAGAGGATCCAGCGGTGAAGACCGAGGATGCTGAGAAATAAAGCGGTCAATCGTTTAACGGCGTTTAACGGCAAGCCGGAGGCGACTGTTCTTGTTGCGTTGTACTCGTTTAACGGCAATGCATTTCGAAGCGATACAGAACCACCTCCTGGCGAAACGTATACGTGGGAACTCAGTCGCCTGCGGCTTGCCGTTAAACAATTTTGTGGCTCCGACTGTTCGTATTGCGCAGTACTCGTTTAGCGGCGATTAACGGCCGTTAACGAATGGATGACTCTCGGAAATAGCGTCAGACCAACAGTCGCCTGCGGCTTGCCGTTAAACTATTTCCTGCATCAAGCATCGGCTAGCTTCCTCGGCTCACTTCTTCAGGAGATCCCACATGTCTTTTCGAACTACCGCACTTACTGTTTGGCTTTGCTTCATGAGCTCGCTATGTATGGCTCAATCGTTCTTCATCAGCGGATATGGGGATGGAATCTACTTCAGCTCATTAAGCGCTGATGGTTCGATGACTGAGCCAAGTTTGTTGGCCAAACAAGCCAACGCATCTTTCTTCTGTTTTCACCCAACCAAGAAAGATGTGATCTATGCAGTCACCGAGACGATGCGAGGCGATGCCAACAATCCGGCTTGTGTGGTTGCATACCGCTTCGACCGACAATCGGCTCTACAGGGCGTCACTCCGAAGCTTGAGCGGATCAGCAGCCATCCAGTCAACGGCGATATTCCTTGCCACGTCACCATGGACCCAACGGGCAAGTACTTGATCGTGGCCAACTACACCAACGGTTCGGTCGTAGTCTACTCGGTCGACGAGGAAGGCAAGATCGTTTCGGAAACTTCCAACGTGGTCCACAAGCTTGTCGACGGCAAAAAGTCGTCCAACGGGCATTGCAGCGCGGTCAGTCCAACAGGTCGTTTTGTGTTGGTTGCCGACTTGGGGCTGGATCGAGTTTTCGTGTACCAGTTGGATGCAAGCTCTGGGAAGCTCACTCCGGCGAGCAATCCATTTTTGAAACTGGCCGACGGTGCTGGACCGCGACATCTCTCTTTTCTTCCCAACGGCAAGTTTGTATTTATCATCAACGAAACCAACTTGACCATGACCAGTGCTCGTTGGGACGAAGCCGCAGGTAAACTCGTCGAAGTCAACACGGTAAACACTGTTCCGCCAGGTACAGTTACCAAAGGCTTCTCAACCGCGGAAGTTTTAGTCCATCCAAGCGGCAAGTTTGTCTACGGAAGCAATCGCGGTCACGATACGATCGTAACGATGAACATCGATCAAACGACCGGCATCATTTCTCGCACCGCCAACACAGCGACTCAAGGCAAGACGCCTCGCAATTTTCGAATCACACCTGACGGAAAGATGCTGTTGGCTGAAAATCAGTCCAGTGACACCATCTTTTCATTCATGATCGACCCAACCAATGGCCAACTCACAGCCACTGGAAAGTCCGTATCGGTCAAAGCGCCAGCGTGTATTAAGTTCCTCACGGAATAGACGGATTCTTGACTGCGTTGGCCAAAAGGCGTAGCCTGAAGCAGCTTTTCAGCGGCTACGCAGCTCATCGTTCTCCTATTTCTAGCCTCGAATTTGGAACTTCCAATGAACGCAATTGACATTCTGGGTGGCTTACTCGGCGGAGGTTCGAAAGGCCAATCGGGAGGCGGCGGACTGGGAGGCAAGATTCTTGGCGAGTTGCTTAAAGGTGCGACGGGCGGCGGTCGCGCCCCACAACCGGCACCAGCGCCAGCGCGTCAACCTTCTCGTGGACCAACGTCGACTAGCTCACGGCCCATCGACATTGAAAGCGAGGCTCGCAGCTTAGAGGAGATGCTGGGCGTTGCAACCGGTTCGTCGCGTACCAGTCGCACTGCACCGGAACCATCGTCGTACCGACCAGCTCCTGAGCCGCAATATCAACCTCAACGCCCCCAGCAACCACTTCCCCAGCAACAGAGCTATCCGGCTCCGAGCCAAC
>CAYWNG010000023.1:0-16679 GCA_964458685.1 uncultured Pirellulaceae bacterium | reverse complement strand
CAACGCCCCCAGCAACCACTTCCCCAGCAACAGAGCTATCCGGCTCCGAGCCAACAAAACTCGACCTGGCCAAGTCAACCGAGCAGTGCTTCGATGACTACGGATGACGAGGCGATTGTGCTCATTCGCGCGTTGATCAATGCGGCTAAAGCGGATGGACGAATCGATGCTAACGAGCAGCAAGCCATTCTCAGCCAAGTTCCCAACGATGCTCAGACGATTCACTTCTTGAAGCAAGAGTTTGCAAAGCCCTTGGACGTGCGCGAGTTTGCTTGGAGCGTACCGCTGGGAATGGAAGTTAAGGTCTACACTATGTCGCTTGCTGGCATGCAACTGGATACGAATACCGAGGCGAGGTATCTGCAAGAGTTGGCTCATGGACTGCGGATGGACCCTGATCTTTGTCGCCAGATTCATGCCAAGTATGGCCTCGGAGATGTTTTTTAGATAAAGTGATACCCAACCCGAACCGTTAGAGCGTTAGCGAGCATCCCAACCCGCTGCGTCAGCTAGGGACACCTGCTGTTATCCCAACCCGCTACGTCAGCGAGGGACGCCTCACAAAAGTCAGTCCCTCGCTAACGCTTCGGGTTGGGATTAAAGCAACAAGCCGGTTAGCGAGGGATTCGCCCTCACAACCCGCTGCGTGCGCGAGGGATTCTTGGCTGTCGCTTAAGACGGGACAAGCAATCGTGCTCGTGCTCAATGAAATGGTGCTCGTAATCGTACTCGAAAGACAGTCGAGCACGAGCACCGTCTTCGACTGAGCACGAGCACGAAAAACCGAAGAGCGAAGGATCACGATTGCCAGATTGCCAACTTCAAAAACTCATCAATACCTACTGAGCCACACATGAATCTGAGTGCCGAGTTAACATTTATCGTTCAAGCGATCATTCGTGGCTTGCCAACGCTTTTGGCTTGCTTCTTCATTTTCGCTGTCGCCATCTCCCGCTATAGGACTTGCCCCAAAGCGGCAGGGCTGGCGATTACGGCTGGCGTGATATTCTTGCTGGTCTTTTTCTGCTCGATCGGTCTACCTTACCTACCTAGACTTCTACCCAGAGGTGGTCCGGGGGTTTCTCCAATTCTACTCACCATTGCTGGCTTCATGTTAAGCTTACTAGAAGCCGCCGCGTTGATTATGCTAGTGATCGCAGTCTTTATTGATCGGCGTCCGCAGTGAGTAATCGAATTTTCGAAGGTGCACATTTGGAACTAAGGGACAAGCCGCCGTCGGTGGTAATCGCTATTGACGGCCCAGCCGGAGCGGGCAAGAGCACCGTCGCTAAGTTATTGGCCAAGTCGCTGGGATTTGAATTCCTGGACACTGGCGCGATGTATCGAGCCGTCACCTATGCGGCTATCACTCGCGGTATCGACCTCAGCGACTCGCAAGCAATTTTGATTTTGGCTTCCAGTCTGGAAATACAACTGGATGGTAGCAACGTCACGCTCAATGGCATCGACATCTCGGAAGCGATTCGCACACCTGAGGTCGGACAATCCATTGGCGCGGTAGCCGACAATGTTCAGGTGCGAGCGTTGCTTTCACAATGGCAACGAGATTGGGCTCGCGGTCGTTGCGTAGTTACGGAAGGCCGCGATCAAGGCAGCGAAGTCTTCAAGGACTCGCCCTGCAAGATCTTTCTAGTCGCCAGCAATGAAGAACGCGCTAAGCGTCGCCAAGAGGAGCTGTCCAAAAAAGGCATCGATATCGACCTCGTCGAGATTCTGGATCAACAAAATCGTCGCGATCATCAAGACCGCATTCGGCCCGTGGGTGCGCTGCGACGAGCCGATGACGCGATCGAATTTCACACGGATGGTCTAACACTTGAGCAAGTCGTCGAACAATTGGAATCGATCATTCATCAGCGACTGAGCCAGCCTGTAGCGAAGATTAACGAGCCTCATCATCCCAGCTCGCTGTCTAGACAGTCACTTCCGGCGAGTGAAGCTGAATGAGTTCGACAATAGATTCACCCGCGGATGTCCAGCCTTCGGAAAACGATCGCTCCGAGCGGCGTGGCAAGAGCGATCGACGAAGCAAGAGCGATAGCCAACCTTCGCGCGGTTGGTTCAAGATTCTGTTCTACCAAGTGTTGCGATATTTGGCGCGAATGGTTGGAGTCCTATTCTTTGATTTACGATGTTACGGCAGACATCATTTGCACGATGGTTCGGCGCTGGTTCTGAGCACGCACCAAAGCAATTTTGATCCAGTCTTGGTTGGATTGATGTTTAACGATCGGCTGAACTATTTGGCTCGTCGAACGCTGTTCAAGAACCGTCTTTTCGCTGGACTGATTCGCTTGCTGGACGCCATCGAGCTCGATCGGGATCGCAGCGGACTTGCCGGACTGAAAGAGACACTCAAACGACTCAAAGCCGATCAAAAGGTGCTCGTCTTTCCGGAAGGGACTCGCACTCCCGATGGCAAGATTTCCGAATTGAAGCCGGGATTTTTAGCCGTGGCCCGCCGCAGCCAAGTTTCTTTGATCCCCATCGCTATAACTGGTGCCTATGAAGTGCTGCCTCGAGGCAGCACATTTCCAAGACGTTACCCTATCCGCCTAGCGATTGGACCGCCGGTCAAGTTTGTCGATTACGAAAACTTAACGGACGATGAAGCTCTGCGAATGCTGTCACAACGACTGCATCGATGTTATGGTCAGATTCAGCACTTGCGAGTAGAGCACGCTTAACTAGCTCCCCTCCAAAAGGGGTTGTCGCGATCTTCCTGGCTCTGGTTTGGAAGCTTAGCTAACGGAAATCGCCCGAGATAGCCTTCCAAAACGGACACAATTCAAAAACATTGTGCCCGTCAAGGATTCGCCTGCGAAACATTTGGGGTAGCAAATGGTTTCTAATAGTCGACAAATTCGTCGCCTGAGCTATCGGGCACCTCTCATCTACCCCCCAGGAGAATCGATTATGGCTTTTCGGCTAATGGCATGTATGACGCTGGCACTGACGGTCTTCGTATCGTCGGCTGTTGCTCAAGAAGAAGGCGGAAGACAGCGTGGCCAACGCGGTCAGCAAGGCGGCCCAGGGGGTGGCGGTGGATTTGGCTTTGGAATGCGAAATCAAGGGCCAAGTGGTGCTAGTTCCATTTTTCGCATGTTGACCATCGCCGAAGTACGCAAAGAAGTAGGCGTTACTGACGAAGTCTTCGAGACTGTCAGCAAGCAAATGTCTGAGATTAGCGATAAGCTCCGAAGTCGTGATTTGAGCGAAGAAGATCGCAAGAAGCTAAGCGAAGAAGCCAATACCAAAGCTCAAGAAATTATGGACGAGATTCTGACACCAGCGAAGTTAAAGCGACTTAAGGGGCTTTATGTCCAAAGCCCGATGACTCAATCGCGAGCAGTCCTTAACTTGGTGATCGCCAAGGATATTGGTCTCCCAGAAGAGAAGCGAACCGAAATTGAGAAGGCACTTGCCGAACAACGCGAAAAGAACAGAGCAAACTTCCAGCCAGGTGGCGGTGGCAATATCCAGGAGCTAATGGCTAAAGCCGAAGAAGAGAACATGAAGTTGGTCGAAAGCAAGCTTTCCGCTGATCAAAAGAAGGCGCTTGAAGAACTCAAAGGCGAGAAATTCAAGTTTCCAGAAATCAATTTCGGTGGCTTTGGTGGAGGCCAAGGCGGTCGTGGTGGTCAGGGTGGCGGCCAAGGCGGTCGTCCTCGTGGCGATGGTAACTAACCGCTTGATTCTAGTCCATTAATCAGCTAGCTTGATTCGCCCCGACGAGTCAAGCTTTTGAGGGTAACCAAAATGTTCTCTGTGTTCTGCAAACGCCACTACGCTAAATACCTTTGGGTCAGCATCTTGTGCTGTTCCATGGGTGGCGTTTGCAATGCACTTCAGCCTCCCCAAGACAAGCCGGCCCAACAAGAGAAGCCAGCCCAACAAGGCAAGCCGCCTCAGCGTCCTCAACGCGGAAACAATGATCCATTCTTCAATGCACTGCTCGAGGCCTTTAAAGAAGCCAACAACAATCGGCGCTATCTTTGGGTCTTGCTCGAACATCCGGCAATACAAGCCGAAATCGGTCTAGATGAGGCTGAGCTAAAGACACTCGACGAACTGAACCACAAGCACTTCGATGAACTCAAGGCGATTCGAGAGAAGTACAAAGACAACTTCGACAAAGTAAAAGTTCACAAAGAGTTGGTCGAGCTAATCAACCAACAAGACGCGATCTTTCTCGAGCATATTTCCAAGAGTTGCGATTTCAAACGTCTTATCGAAATCGACGTTCAAGCCCACGGCACGCGAGCTGTGACTCATTCGGAAATTGCTAAGCGCATTGGAATGAGTGCTGAAAGGCTGTCGGAAGTTCGAGCTTTTTGTGACAAACGTCGTCGCGAAGAGATGGAAGAACTTTCTGGAAAAATCCAAGATGTAACCCGCAACCAGGGCTCAGAAGGCGTTAAGAAAGTTCGCGAACTGTTCCGCCACATGGAACAGAAGTTGAATGACTGCTTGAGAAGCAAGCTTACATCAGTGGAGATTGATGCATTAAATGCGCTCAAGGGCGCACCGATGGAATTGCCTGAGGATCTCCTTGAGCCTCGGCTTCGCGGGTCAGGCAATCGACGTGCCGATTCACGAGTCGGTGACAAGAAAGATCGTGACGGAAACAGCGAGAGCAAGGAGGACAAAGGCCAGGACAAAAAAGACAACTGCCAAAAGTCCTGGAATCTGACTCGCCTGATCACCTGCTGCTAGTGCTTCCTGTTAGGGTTCGACCGAGTTCACGCTTCAAACTCTAGAAGACGTTCAGTTGCACGGATTGTCGCAATTCTGCGATTCTCTTGATCCACCAAGATCTACGACTGTTCTTGCAGCTAAAATACTCGGACAAATGTGCGACGCTTTCGCAGCGTGAATCCACAACCAATCAACCGTCCGGCTTCTAGTTAGCGTTTTTTGATGAACAACCTTGACCTGGCCATACAGTTTTTTCTTCAATTGGCCATCATTCTGATTGTCTGTCGAATTGTTGGATTGGTTGCTGCCAAATTTGGCCAGCCGCAGGTCGTAGCCGAGATGATTGCGGGAGTGCTACTTGGTCCATCGTTGTTTGGTCTGTTCTTTCCCGATCTTCAATCTTGGATCTTTCCTTGGGACAAGAGCCAACAGACTCGTGATACCCAGAGCTATCTGTTCCCGATCTCGCAACTTGGCTTAGCGCTCTACATGTTCATTGTGGGTATGGAATTCCGCATGGACATCATCAACGATCGCTTGAAGAGTTCGATCGCTGTTTCTTTTGCGGGCATGGCTGCTCCCTTCTTGCTTGGCGGTGGTTTGGCTTGGTACCTGCATGGCCATCCAGAATTAATGCTCTTTCCCGAAAAAGTCCCCCTGGATTCGGCGATGATCTTTCTTGGGGCCTGCATGTGCATTACAGCCTTTCCCATGCTGGCTCGAATCATTCACTTTAAGGGACTTGCCGGAACGACGATGGGAACCGTGGCCATCGGAGCTGGAGCGATCGACGACGCGAGCGCGTGGTGCATGCTGGCGCTGGTTCTAGCAAAGCTGGACAACAACTGGACACAAGCTTATTACAACATCGGTGGTGGAATTGGCTTCGTCATCGTGGCCTACGTGGTTGTTCGGCCGATTCTTGCTCGATGTGAGCGCTACCTATCCAAAGACGATTCGCTTACAGATGCTGGTTTAGTCATAGGTCTAGCGCTGATGTGTCTGGGAGCCTGGTGGACCGACTTCATTCACCTGCACGCAGTGTTCGGTGCCTTCGTGATGGGTTCAGTGATGCCTCGACGCATCATGGCTCGGGATCTCATCGCACGCATTCAGCCTTTGGCGGTAGCCTTGCTGCTTCCACTTTTCTTCACCTATTCAGGACTCAACACCAAGATCGGCCTGATTAATAGCACTCAGCTTTGGATCATCTGCGGCGCGGTTTTGGTCGCGGCCATTTTAGGAAAGGGGGTAGCCTGCTGGTTGGCTGCTCGTGCAACTGGCATTCCCAATCGAGAAGCAATGGGGATAGGCACACTGATGAACGCTCGTGGATTGATGGAGCTAATCATCATCAACATCGGCTTACAAAAAGGCGTGATCACTGAAAGGCTCTTTGCAACTTTAGTGATCATGGCAGTCATCACTACTCTAATGGCCTCACCCTTGTTTGAGTTGCTGGTTGGTAGCAAACAACCAGAGTCGGCAAACTCTGAATCCTAGGTGCGGTTGGGTAGGTCAAACTCCTGCCGGGTTTGACCACGTTGAACTTGATGGAAAGTTTGGCCCAGTACACTTGTTGATGCTGGTACTCGTGAACTGGAAAGTCGTCACTGGTCCTTTCCGGCTGACAAGGACCTACATCATCCAGCTTGGCAATCTCTTTTCTGTAAACGCTTTTAAGCCCTCGGCAGCCTCGTCGCTGAATCGAGCTTTCAGATGCTCGTCAATCGAACCGCCTGAATGCTCATCATCATGCTCCTGTTCAAGATGCCCATAGGCTTGATGCAACAGATGTTTTGTGTCGATGATCGTTTGTGGACCACCGGCCAATACACTTTCGGCCATTTGCTTCGCGACGTCCATCAATGCGTCGGCCGTAACTACTCGTTGCAAGATACCGACTTGCTGAGCTCTTGCAGCGCTGATCGGTTCACCGACTAGAAACAGTTCAGCCAGATCACCTTCGCGAACCTTGGTTTTGAGTACATCGCAGATCAAGGCTGGTAACAGGCCGCGTCTGGCTTCAGGAAAGCCAATCTTGCAGTCTTCCGTACCGATCGCCATGTCGCAAGCGGCAACAACACCTCCGCCTCCAGCATAGGCGCCGCCATGTACAGCCGCGATGGTAACCAGTGGCCCAAACTTCAGCGACTTCAGCGTCTGCGCGACGAGAGCCGCAGATTGTCTTACCAACTGAGCATCCTGTGCTTCGGCTAAATCCAATCCAGCACAAAAGACAGGCCCCGCACCCTTCAAGATAACCACACGAGTCGATTTGTCGCCCGCAAGTTCCTTGAGCAATTCAACCAGTTGTTGCATCATCGCAATGTTGAGCGCATTGCGACGCTCCGGTCGATTGAACGTTACCGTTACCAAGCCTCGGCTAATCGGTTCTACAAGAATGGAACTCATGAGCGTACTTCCTCCCAGCCTTCGAGACTAAATGTAGCGATCGATGTGTCGTGGGTCTAACGGAATGCGGCTGACTGGAATGTCCGCCAACAAGTCTTGGTACAACACGTTATCGGGGTCGATCAGCTTGGCACCAATCTCAGCCCATTTGCGATAGAGATCAGGCGAAACCGGCTTTCCACTACAATGTAACTGAGCCTCTAAATCCAGCGCCTCGGCGATCTGTAGATACTCAGGCTGGCTCTTATCGAGTGCGATACTGTAGCACAGCGAAGCCATCGAATAGCTCAGCTTGTCGAACACGCCGCCTTCGTCGCCCAACAAAAAGCTCTCGTCCATAAAGCTCTTTTGATAACGAGCGATTATCCAGAGGATCTTTCTGCCCAAGGCCCGATTACGTCGAAGTCCTTTACGAATCAATCGCTCTTTGGCCGCTGACATATTGCGAACGCCATCCAGCGATCCAACCCAAGGGTTGAAAGAGCCCAAGAAGGTCTTGGCAATGAACATTCCAAAAGCGATCTTCGCGCCCATTCCCGATTTGCCATTGGCTTCGGCGAGTCCAATCGGCTCGAGGTACTTAGCTCGCAGATTGCGAGTCATTGCATTAGGTGCTCCCACATCCGCTAAGACGGGATTGGGGCCTTCATACACTGTGGCGATCGCAAACTCGTGAATGTTCTCGCCGATGTAATTCTCGATCAGCTCGTCGCCATCGCCGGCTGACTGAGCGTGTCCGCGCAGAGCGGCGCGACGTTCGTCGATGTGCACCGATCGACCGCCTTGAATTTGATAGGTGTGGATCGCCGTTTCCAGTAGAGCTTTACTCGCGTAGACCTTAGCGATCATTCCCATCGTTTCATCGCGCACGCCGTTTGCGGCGAGTCGAAAACAAACGTCGCCCAAGATGCGGCCAGCTAGCGCGTGACACACGGCTTTGCCCAGCCAAGTTTGAATTCGCGGCGATTGGCCGATCGGCTTGCCGAAGGTACTGCGAAACGCGACCCACCCACCAAACTTATTTCGATGGGATGTCTCGGATTTCTTTTCGATAACTTCTGGGTCTTGAACCAACTGAGCCAGCAAGCGAAAAATCTTAGCCGCACTGTTCACGCAAATACCGCCGCGACCTTTAGCTAACGAGCTAAACGCTTGTGCCAAACCGCGTCCGGCTGGTCCCAAAAGATTCTTCGTCGAAATGGGATAGTCGGTCATTCGGAAGCGAGCATTCCACAGATAGTCGAAGGCACACAGGCGATTGCGAATCATTTTGAAGTTCGGCGTGTCTTGCTTCGGAACTTCGAAAATCAACATCGCCGAGTCGCGGCCTTTAGCGAGGCCTTCACCTTCGATCTTTAGGATCAAGATACAGACGCCACCGTAGATCACGTTGGTGATTGGCCACTTCACGCCAGAAACCAAATACTGATCGCCAACTCGTTTAGCAGTCAGAGACAGCTTGCTCGGGTCCGCTCCAACACCTGGTTCAGTGAGCGCGAAGGAACCGAGCAGTTCGCCACGAGCCATCTTCGGAAGGAAATAGTCCTTCTGCTCGTCGGTACCAAAGTCCAGTAGCGGAGTGACTGGACCGAGAAAGTTGTGAACTTCGAACATCACCGCCAAGTCGGGGTGAATCAGCGTCAGAGCTCGAAGCAACGGTCCAAGGTCTCCCAGTTTGGCACCACTTCCGGCGTACTGCTTGGGAATCGCTAGCCCAAAGAACCCCAGTCGAGCCAATCCTGAGATGGTATCGTCGTGGAACAACATCTTTTGATGGTCCAACAACGTGCCATCCTTCTTACGCTTCATCAGGAACTCAAGGCACTCGCCCATCGTCTGCGCGACTTCCGCTGTTGGGCTGAAGTGCCCTGCGTCCAATTCGATCGCTCGTGCACTACCAAAAAGCGTGACCAGCGTAGGAGCTTCGCCCGAGAACTGTTGCTCGGCCGCTCGGTCGGCGTCGTCCAGAGTGGCCAGCGAAGCGATCTCGTCCGCCGTCCGCCCGGCTTGAGCCAGGATGAGAGATATGGCATCGGTGGTTGCCGGAGCTTTATTGGCCGTGCTGTTGGCCGTGCTGTTGTCCGACTTGGTCTCAAGAGTTGACTGCGTCATTGCGATTCTCCCAATGCATGGATCACTTCGAGTAGCAACTATTCTCTAAGCTTTTCTACGACTCTCTAAGGAATTATATCGCACGAAACAGATCGGCGCGGCGAAAGTAGGCGTCTAACCGCCGGAAAGAGCGGTTAGAATCAGCAAGGTCTGATGAGGCCCGATCGGCGTGTCCATTTCGTTCAAGTCGCGGACGCTTTGCTGATCAACAAACAGGTTGACGTAGGGATGCAATTGCCCCGACTCGCTTCGAAGAAACGGCCCAATATCAGGGTACCGCTCAATCAGCCCGTCAATTAACTGACTCACCGTCACCGCATCTAGCTCGATCGTAGATTGGTGGCCCGCATGGGCACGCAAATTAGCAGGTAGATGGATTCGAGCCATTAGAAAAGGGGCCTTGAGTGAACTCGCGGAATATTCAGTGGAGTGTTCGCGAAAGTATAGCGAAAGTCGACGGTTCGTTGACGGTTCTGGTAGGTCAAACTCCTGCCGGGTTTGACCACGTTGGACTCGGCTGGAAAGATTGATTCAAGTTCAAGTTTACAACTTAGAGCCACGAATAAACTCGCTTCGGGAGGGACACTCATTGAAACTTTTGGCTTGTTAACTGGATTGCCAAACTTGGTCCTTTCCGGCAGATAAGGACCTACCCGAGCAGGACCTTCAGCAGAAAAAAGACCTAACCCTACAAATGCCCACAAGTTGGACAATTGGTACGGCGCGAGATCTGCAACTGCTGAGTCATCATGCTTCGCAAATCCATGCGCAAGATTCGTCCCAACAACGGTTCACCTAGGCCAGCAATCAACTTGATCGCTTCCATTGCGGCCATGCACGCCACTGCACCTGAAACGGCGCCGAACACGGGAAACTGTCGTTTCCAGGTCGGCGGTGCCTCGGGCGTAAAACATCTTAGGCAAGCGGTCTTTCCAGGAATGATGGTGGTTAGATGAGCTTCTAACTCATACATCGAGCACTCGACCATCGGCTTGCACTGACGAACCGCCGCGGCGTTCATCGCGAAGCGTTCGCCAAACAATGGCGCACAATCGACAACTAGATCTGCTTGAGCCAGTAATCGATCGGCATTCTCGTCCGAGACATTTTCAGACTCGCATACCAAATTCAAGCGAGGATTCAGGTCCAGCAACCGCCGTCGAATCGACTCCATCCGTGGCTTGCCAATCCAGTCGTGGGTCATCAAGAGCTGACGATTCAAGTCGCCAGGCTGCACGTCACCGGCGTGAGCCAAGACCATTTTTCCGATCCCGGCCGCGGCAAGCTGGTACGCGACCAAACCGCCGACGCCTCCCAAGCGTGAGATCATTACCGAAGCATTCTTGAGCTTGCGTTGTCCAAGTTCGCCGAAGTCGGGCACCCACATCTGCCATTGGTAGACGGCTCGTTCGTGCTCCGACAGTTCGGGTAGTTGAGCGAGTTCGGCTAGCGGAGTGCGCTCGGGTATGTGAGTGCGCTCGGCTAGCTGAGCGGGTTCTGCTAGCTTGGCCATCTCTGACTGCCGAGCGAATGAGTCAGACGATTCCGACACTCTACTTGCCTTCCAATTCTTTGCGAAGCTTCAAGCTTAACTTCAATGGCCTATGCCAGTAACTCAGGAATTACCTTGGCGGGCAACACTCCGGTTAGACGTTGATCCAAGCCTTGGAACTTGTAAGTCAATCGCTCGTGGTCAAACCCAAGCAACTGCAGAATAGTGCAATGAAAGTCGCGAATATGGATCGGATCTTTGACGATGTTGTACGAAAAATCATCGGTCTCGCCATAGATCGCGCCGCCCTTGGTACCACCACCGGCCATCCACATGGAAAAACAACGCGGATGGTGATCGCGACCATAGTTCTCGCGCGATAGTTGTCCTTGCGAGTAGATCGTCCTACCGAACTCACCGCCCCAAATGACCAGCGTGTCGTCGAGCATGCCACGTTGCCTCAAATCTTCTAGCAGTGCGTAACAAGGTTGATCGACATCTTTGCACTGGTCAGGCATGCGTTTGCCCAAGTTGCCGTGGTGGTCCCAATTGTTGTGATAGATCTGTACGAATCGAACCCCTCGCTCGCTCAGCCGTCGCGCCATCAACACGGTATTGGCAAATGTCCCAGGCTTGCGAGCCGCTTCTCCATAAAGATCAAACGTCGCTTGAGTCTCTTGGCTAAGGTCAGTCAGTTCAGGCACGCTGGCTTGCATACGAAACGCCATTTCGTACTGATGCATGCGAGTCTGTGTCTCGGGATCGCCCAACTGTTGAAAGTTCAACTGATTCAGCGCGTTGACGTTGTCGATGGTCTGCTTGCGAATCTCCGAGGGAACTCCAGGGGGATTATTGATGTAGAGGATTGGATCGCCTTTGCTGCGGAACGAAACACCCGCATGCTCGCCTGGAAGGTAACCGCTGCCCCAAAGTCGCGACGAGATCGCTTGCTCTTGCTCACGGTTGGTAGGCACGGCAACCAGAACAACGAAGGTTGGCAAATCTTCGTTCATCGTTCCCAATCCGTACGAAGCCCAAGCGCCCAAGCAAGCTCGTCCGGGGACTTGGTTGCCTGTTTGCATCGCCGCGATGGCTGGCTCGTGGTTGATCGCTTCGGTATGCAGCGTTCGCATCCAGCAGATCTCGTCAGCCTTCTTCGCCAAGTTCGGTAAGAGTTCGGTATTCATCCACATACCGCACTGACCAGCCTGACTGAATTTGTACTTGCTGGGAGCGATTGGAAACCGAGCCTGCCCGCTGGTCATCGTCGTCAACCGCTGGCCTTTGCGAATGGAGTCGGGAAGATCTTTGTCGTAGTACTCCTGCATCTGCGGCTTGTAGTCGAACAAGTCCATTTGCGAGGGGCCGCCGACCATGTGCAAGTAGATGACCCGCTTGGCCTTAGGCTCGAAGTGCGGTCCGATGGCCTTTTCTGAGGCTTTCTCAGAGGCTTTATTCCCGTCCGTCTTCGCTTGTGCGGAATTCCCCATCAAACTGGCTAACGCCGCGGCTCCGACAACGCTGGAACCACGAGCAAAAAACTGGCGTCGATGTAGGAGGTTGTTTAGCTGAAAAGGGTCCATTTGAGGCTACTCCGAGTACGAGATTAAATTGAGGCAGGGGGAGTAAGGTAGGGTTTCAAGGCAGGAGATTAACCCATTTTACCGTCTTTTCCGTGCAAACCAGCTACCAAAACGGATTCGATCTTGCAAATTTCGTCGCAGGCCCTGCAATAATAGGAGTCGCGATCCCGATATCCGAGGGTGGCGAAGTGTCTCAGGCCTCCAATCGGAGGTGCTGAGTCCTAATCCTATCGCACGCAATAAACAGCCCCATCCGTTGCGATTGCCCCATTTTCCCATCCCAGTTCAAAACACTGCGACGCAACTACGGCGGAGAGCCCCATGGCAGATTCATTGGTTGGATACGTCATCGAATACCTTACAAGCGACGACGACTCGATGCGAGAGCTGGCTCTCCATTGGCTGTGCGAAGGCTATATGAACGAGCCGCAGATTGCTCAAACGGTCTTCAGTCAATGGAATAGTCGACTACCTGAATCGGCCTATCCCACCTTTCCGATGTTGAGCTACTTTCCGATTGCCAAAGATCAAATCGCCGAAGCCTGTGTTCGTGCTCATGCGATGGCAATCGCCGGCGAAGAACTAACCAGTCTGACCACGCGATGCGGCGGTAAGCTGCTGGAGCAAGTCGTACAACTGCCAGCTCGCGATTTGCAACCACACTTGGATGCGATCCTTGAGACAGCTCAAGTAAGCAAGATCTTCTTCCGCGTTGATGTTGAAGAGTTGAAGGCTCGTATCGCAGTGCTGGATAAGTCCGCTGACGAACTTGCCGAGATGCTCAATGAAGCTGTGGCCGCTCTGGTGGAAAATCCCGACCATCCAGGAATGAATCGCCAAGGCTTGCGAGCTCTCGAAGCTCTGCGCCAAAACCATCCCGACTACATGGACCTTTCTGCCGTCCTCAAGCAGAACGAATCGGCCAACAAAGCGGCTGAAGTCAGTTTGAAACTTGTTCTCGCAAGCATCGTGCAGTTTCCAGGCAACGACTGGTTAGAGCAAGACCTTGTTCCTTATCTTCACGATACGCGTGAATCGATCTTGGCAACAACGATCGAAGCCTTGATTCATCGCGGCTCTGGTCTTGCCGCTCAAGTGCTCGTCAACGAGTTTGCTTCGGCGAGCGAGAATAATCGACGTTGGATCGCTCGTGGACTTCAGCGCATGCGAGTCTACGGCTTGGCTCCATTGATTCGACAACTGCGAGATAAAGTCTCCGACCACACCTTGTGGTTGATGCTGCTAGTCGCCGAACTCCAACAACTGGACCCGACCAGCGGCCCGACCCTCGTCGATGCGTTCAAGGACCTTGAAGCGGTTTCACAAGCGGTCATCGATGCGGGAACTTTGTACACCTTTGTCTGCGCGCCGTTGCAAGAGGAGATTGAGCCACAGCAACTTGAAGCCAGTTTTCGCGAGCTGCTTCAGCGCGTACACTCAAAAATTGCGACTACAGAAGTCGGTTCGCAACGAGATATTCGATCCGTTCGCCGGAACCAAGCGAAACAGATCGATAAGCTGTACAATAAGCGACGTAAAGCCTGAAATCCGTTCTAACAGCACTCAGTCGCGTTTCGCTCCATGAATCAACCTGTCAAACTGGACATCGTTACTCGTCGTAGCGTTTGTCCGCTCGATTGTCCAGACACTTGCAGCGTGTTAATCGATTTCGCGGGCGATCGAGTCGTCGGGCTGCGAGGCGATCCCGACCATCCGATCACGCAAGGCTTTGCCTGCGTGAAGATGGCTAAGTACCCAGAGCGGCACCATCACCCAGACCGCTTGCTTCAGCCCATGCGTCGCGTTGGCCCCAAGGGCTCGGGGCAATTTGAACCGATCGACTGGTCCGAAGCGTTAGACTTGATTGCCTCGAAACTCCAAGAGAATCGAAAGCGATTCGGCGACACGAGCGTTGTGCCCTATTGTTACGCAGGCACGATGGGATTGATCCAGCGTGACCATCCGCTGGCTTTCTTCCGCGCCATCGGTGCGAGCGAATTGGATCAAACGATCTGCGCTACGACAGCCAGCGCTGGTTGGGAGTTCAACTATGGACCAGACAAACTCTCCGTTCCTGTTGAATCTTTGGTCGATTCCAAGCTGGTCATTCTGTGGGGCATCAACATTCTGCGCTCCAACAGCCATCTTAGTCCGTGGCTGAATAAGGCTCGCAAGGCCGGCGCGAAGATTGTTCATATCGATCCTTACCACAACGAGACCAGTCGTTTTGCCGATCAACATATCTCGATCAACGTTGGCACCGATGCTGCAGTCGCATTGGCCATCGGCGCAGAGATCATTCGCTTGGGATTACAGGACCAAGAGTATTTGAATCATTTTGCGGCGGGCTTTGAAGACTATCGTCAGGCCTGCGAGCAGTGGACTCCCGAGCGAGCGGCTGAGCTTTCCGGCGTTGATGCAAACACGATTGGTGAACTGGCTCTGGCGATCGGCTCAAACAAAGCGACCTTCATTAAAGTCGGTTACGGATTGAGCCGCAATGAAGGCGGAGGCAACGCAGTACGAGCCATCACGCTCCTGCCAGCACTCACCGGTGCTTGGCAACATCGTGGTGGCGGAGCCTCGTTGTCGTACAGCGGAGCCTTCAAGCTCAATAAGAAACGCTACGATGGCAATCACCTGCTGCAACCCAACCGACCGCACGTCAATCAAAACCAGCTCGGACAATCACTCGAGGCTCACAAAGCCAACGGCGACCCTGAGATATCAACGCTGTTCGTGTTCAATTCGAATCCAGCCGCTGTGGCTCCCGATTCGCAAAGCGTTAAGCGTGGCCTGATGCGCGAGGATCTCTTCACGGTTGTCCTTGAACTGTTTCCCACGGATACAGCAGACTACGCTGATATTCTGCTGCCGGCGACGATGTTTACCGAGCACGCCGATCTTTACACCGCTTACGGACACTATTACTTGCAGTGGGCCGAAGCGATCTCGCAGGCTCCTCCCCAGTGCCGTCCTAACGTCTGGGTTTTTCATCAGTTGGCTGAACGCATCGGCCTGAGCGATCCGGTGTTTAAGATGAGCACCGAAGAGTTGGTCAGAGATTTACTGGACAGCGATCACCCAAACATCAAGGGCATCACTTTCGAGCAGCTTCAAGCCGACCGAAGTGTTCCATTGCGATTACCCGAGGATTTTCGCCCTTACGCCGATGGAAGTCATTTTCCTGATAAGAAAATCCGCTTCTCGCCTGCTCCAAAGCAGATCGAATTCAAAGTCACGCCAACTGAGCAATACCCACTGCGATTGATCTCTCCACCGGGAGCGTTCATCGTCAACACTACAATGGGCAACATCCCTTCGCTGCTCAAGCAGGCCGGAGGCGAGCCAACCATCTTGATTCATCCCAACGACGCTCGGCGAGCATCGATCAGCGATGGTAGCCGCGTAAGGGTCTCCAGTCCCACCGGTGAAGTTCATCGCAAAGCGATTGTCACAACCGATGCTCGCGAAGGCGTTGCTATCGCAGTGGGACTTTGGTGGCCAAAATACGCTCCCGACAAGCGCGGTCTTAACGAACTAACATCCCAAGAACTTACCGATCTTGGGGCAGGCTCCTTATTCGGCAACCCCGTAGTTCGCGTCGAACCTTTGGCGTGAAGCTCGTAGATAGTCGCCTTTCGCTCCGCGCAGATAGTCGCCTTTCGCTCCGCGAAAGTAGCGCCGTGTAATGCAACTTTTTGCGGAGCAGAAAATGACCGATGTATCGTCCTCGCTACATCAGAATTGTTTGTCGGGTTGTTTGTCAAGATCTGAACCCTGGCGGGATCAGCTACGTCGGCGCTACTTTCGCGGAGCGAAAGGCGACTATTGAAGATCAATCGACCTTCGCAAGTTTCTGTGTGGCCCAGGCACGCACTGTGTCTTCTTGGCTGCGGGCCATTTTGATGAGCGTTGATTGTAGACTCTCCGGTGCGAGTTGCTTCAACGCGACAAACAACTTGTCGGCCTCATCAGTTCCATTGATCCTGCCGGGCTCAATGTCGTCCTTACGCATGGTTACCAGCCGACGCTCGGCGATAGGGACAGCGTCAACAATCTTGTGCGTGGCGATGGCTTCTGCAGCCCAGACTCGCACACTGTATTGCTTGGATTGAAGCGCTCTCTCGATGGCTCGTGGTGCCTTCTCTGGAGCTAGACTCATCAACGAATCGATCGCGTTCTTGCGGTCGCTGTCTCCCCAAATTCCGTTTCCGTAAGGAGCTTTGGCGATCATATTCACCAGAGCTGGAGCAATGCGACTCATCTTGCGTTCCTTGATTGTGCGAGCCGCAGCTTCGCGAACACTGATGTCGGCATCGCCAAGCTGTTCGACCAGCAAGGCTTCAAGCTCTGTC